>JBGPHO010000156.1:0-6598 GCA_041484425.1 Gemmatimonadaceae bacterium | reverse complement strand
GATCGACTTTGGTTTTGGCCGACAGCTCGCCGGGCGTGAGGTAGTAGACGCCGGTGTCCTTGATCGCGCTCGCGGCGAGGTAGCCCGCGGTGCCGATGACCAGGACCCCGCCTAAGAGGAATTTTGTGCGTGGCTTCACGACTTGAATATAGACAAAGGATTGACTCTGGATGAAGACGGACCGTGTACATATGATGGCATGCGCGCACGCGGGCTCACCGGGCTTTTTCCTGGCATGAGGGTGGAGGAGACAATGCGCTTCGTTCGACTGTTCTGCCTGGCGGCGCTCGTCGCCGCCACCCCATCGGCCGCGCAGGAGATTCCGATTGCCGATTGGCCGCTCGCCGCCGGCTCACGCGTGAAGATCCGCTCCTCGATTCTCGGCGACCGGTTCATGATCGGCACCGTGGTTTCAGCCACAAGAGACACGCTTACGTTCCGTTCGGACAGGGATTCGATTGCAACGGCGCTCATCGCCACCGAACGCATCCGCGATATCGAGATTGCGCTGGGAACGCACAGCAACAAGGCGATGGGTGGGTTCATTGGGTTTCTCCTGGGAGCGGTGGCGGGGGCGACGATAGACGCTATCGCTCAAACGCCCTGCAGGAGCTTTTCGTGCCCCCAATACTACAACGGTCCCGAGATCGCGCTGGGCGCTTTGATCGGCGGGCTGACGGGAGCGATCGCGGGCGCATGGTTGGGACGGCGTCCGACCACCACCTGGGTGCCAGTCACTCGACCCTATCGCTAGAGCGACTTCAGGTACTGAACGAGATCCGCCTTCTGTTGCGCGATGAGATTGAGCGCCTTGCGAGTGTTGTACAGCTCGACCGCCGCGTCGAGCGTCGTTGCGACGCCGTTGTGGAAGTACGGAGCATGTTGCCACAGCCCTCACGGCGCCAAACCATTCACGATGGAGAAGTGGGACTCCTACGTAACCTGACGTATTCGCAGGCGATCCAGTCGCGTCTATCCTTGGCGTACCTGGTGTCAGTCGATATCCGGCGGGCACGTGCAAACGGAGGAGACGATGCGCTTCATTCGGGTTTTGTGCTCAGCAGTCCTTGTGGCCCCCGCGATGGCGGCGGCGCAGGTGGCTCCGGCTCCGGAATGGCCGATTGCCTCGGGCGCGCGGGTGAGAATTCTCTCGCCAGCTCTCGGTGACCAGAAGCAGACCGGGAGCGTGCTCTCGGCGACGGCGGACACACTCGTTTTCCTCCCGGCCAAACTATCGACTTCGACTCCGATCAGCACGCCAAACATCGTCGCGCTGGACGTGGCGCGTGGAACACACAGTCGGAAGCTGATAGGTGCGCTGCTAGGGTTCGTGATTGGTACCGGTGGCGGGGCCGCCATCGGCTACGCCACCTACAAGCGCCCCAGCTGCCAGACGTTTTGCCTGGACATACTTGGCCGCGGCGGCAACACGGCGATCGGCGCAGTCCTGGGAGCTGTGACTGGAGCAGTCGCCGGAACGATTGCCGGATCTGGTCAGACCGACACGTGGGTGCCCGTTGCCGTTCCTCGACAATAGGTCGGCGCTACTGCCGCGCGGCTGCGTCCAGCATGCGGGAAATGCGCGACTCGATCTCGCCCGTCGTGGCGCAACGGATGTACTCGCCGGAGAATGACACCGGCCGCGCCATTGCGTCCACCGTCGTGACGACTCTGGTGTCGCCGGGATCGATCACCTCGAGCTGAGTCACCACCGAAAGATTCACGTCATAGAAATCGGCGCTCGGTCGAGCCTGTGGGCTGCCGCAATCGATGTACTTGCTCAGGCGTACGTTGGCGAGCTGGCGCCGAACCTGTAGTCCGCGATTTCCGATCAACCGGCCTGACGCGTCGATCACGGACCGCGGAATTCCCAGCGAATCGTACGCCGCCGGGAGCGCACGCCACAATTTGTCGGCCGGCGCGGCAATCGTGGTCGCGCCCGCGATCGGGGCCGAGCCGATCGAGATCGCGTGTACGGTGCCTTCTCCGGCGCTGCCGACGACTCGGGCGGTCTCAGAACTCCCGGAGACAGGCGCTGTGTTCGATGATGCGCACCCGGAGAGTGCGACGATCCCAATCAGGAGAATTGCGCGCATTTAGGCTCCGCGGTCGCGGACAAGAACAGGTTCGCCGACTGCCCTACCTTATAGTATGCGACAACAGAACCAGGCCCGCACCCGCGCCAATCGCGTCCCAGCTCAGATCCTTCACGCTGAAGTGGTTGTTCGGATTCCGCGAATCGTGGATCTCGCGGCCGACGCCAAAAGCCGCGGTCACTCCGACAGCGCCCGCCATCGCCGAACGATGGTTCACGCGCGCTGCCTGTAGCGCGCTGTACGAAACGCTCTCGATGAACGCCGACATGAAGAAGTGCTTGATCTTGTCGATCCCGAACCAGCTGTCGTGCACGACGGCCGTCTGGGCGAAAACGAGATTGATGGCGAGGCACACTCCGACGAGCTGATTCATTTCCCACGTCTGCGAGCAGGCTTCCGCGCGGCGGCGCCGGACTTGCGGCCGCTCCCAGCGCGCGATTTCACCTTCGGCTTCGCCTTTCCCTCCGCCTTCCCCTTCCCTTTCCCTTTAGCCCGCTTCTTCTTCTTCTTCACCGCGCCGACGTCTCCCGCGTCGCGCGCCCAGAACAGCGCGGCCCTCACCGCGCGCTGCCACCCGGCCATCATCTCATCCGCCGATTCCCTCGGCATCGCTGGTGTGAATCGCGTGAACTGTCTCGTGCCGATGAACTCGGCCGCATCGCTCCACACTCCGCCCGCAATTCCGGCGAGACCAGCGGCGCCCAGCGCCGTCGTCTCCACCATGTCGGGCCGCTCGACGGGGATGCCGAGGATGTCCGATTGGAATTGCAGCAGCCAGTTGTTGGCCGACGCGCCGCCATCCACTCGCATCGATTCGAATTTGACACGGCCTCGCTTGGCCATCACCGAGAGCATCTCCGCCGATCCGTACGCCATCGCCTCGAGCGCCGCTCTGGTGAGATGCGCGCGCGTCGTCCCCCTGGTGATGCCGAACATCGTCCCACGCGCCTTCGGCTCCCAGTTCGGAGCGCCAAGTCCGACGAGCGCGGGCACGAAGTAGACGCCATCGTTGGTGTCGAGCGATCGCGCGAGCCGCTCGCTCTCCGACGCGTTGTAGAGGATGCCGAGTCCGTCACGCAGCCACTGGACGGCAGCACCGGCGACGAAGATGGACGCCTCGAGTGCGTACGCCGCTCCGCCCTGGGCGTCGCACGCGACCGTCGCGAGCAATCCTTCTCCCGGGCGCGGCACCTCGCTCCCCGTATTGAGCAGCAGAAACGCGCCCGTGCCGTAGGTGTTCTTCGCCTGCCCCGCGACGAAGCATCCCTGCCCGAAGAGCGCGGCCTGCTGATCGCCGGCGACCCCTGTAATCGGAAGAGATCTTCCGAAGAACGAAGTCACCGTCTTTCCAAAGTCACCGGCCGAAGGACGCACCTCGGGCAGGATCTCCATCGGAATCTTGAAGATGTCACACAGCTCCCTGCTCCACTTCAAACGATTGATGTCGAACAGCAGAGTGCGCGACGCATTCGTGGGATCGGTGGCGTGAACGCGGCCGCCGGTGAGCTTCCAGATCAGCCATGTGTCGATCGTACCCGCCAGAAGTCTCCCATTTCTCGCGACAAACGCGATCTCCGGCTTCTTGAGCAGCCACTCGATCTTCGTGGCGGAGAAATACGGATCGGGGCGCAGTCCCGTGCGCTCGGCGATGAAGCTTCGCCTACTGTTTAGTTCTGCGCACCGGTCGGTAGTACGTCGATCTTGCCACACGATGGCGCGCGCGAGCGGCTTCCCGGTATCGCGATGCCAGACGACGATCGTCTCCCGCTGGTTGGTGATGCCCATCACGTCGGGCTTCACTCCGCTCGCCGCGATCGCGTCGCGCGCGGCCAGCAGTGTGCGCTCGAGAATTTCGTCGGCGTCATGCTCGACCCAACCGGGCTGCGGATAGTGCTGCGTGATCTCCTGATAACCGCGCCCCGCGATGCGGCCATCGGCGGCGATCACAAGCGCGGTTGTTCCGGTCGTGCCCTGGTCGATGGCCAGCACATGCTTCATCGAGCTGTCTGCTCGACGTAAGGGGACGACTATAGTCCCAATCTCTGAGAGTAGCGCTTCACTCATGATCTAGTTTGGTCAGGAGGCTTACTTACGACGACCGGCCAGGGGCTGTCGGCGTGTCGGCCGGCGGCTGCGGGCTGTGCCCGTAAGGCATCGAGGTACGGCTCGGAGCCCACGGCCGGTCCGCCCAACGCCCTTGGCCGGTAGTCATAAGTTGCAGTTCTATTCTTCACGGATAGCCTTCCTCCGCTCGGGAAAGTATTCATCGAGAAACAAAATCAGAGCGTGTTCCTCCGGCGCGTAACCAGTGCCATTCGAACCGATGGGCTTCGCTCGCGCCGGCAGCGAGATGGTCGTCCCGCTCCGCAGGTACTTCATCACCACCACCGGATGCACGTAGGACTTCCTGCATATAGTAGGCGTGTTGCCGAGCTCGGACGCGACGAGGCGGACCGCGGTGACGACATTCTTCTTCCGCTCGTTCTGGCTCTTTCCCTTCCCTAGCTCGGCCAGCACCGTCGCCGCGCGCAGAGTTCCGCCCCACGTCCTGAAATCCTTTGCGGTGTACGGGAATTGCGCGACCGTCTCGATGTAGTCGTTGACGTCGCGTGAATCAACGTTCTGCCACTTCCCATCCCCATCTTCTTGGTATCGAAAGAGTCGCGCGCCCGGAGTCTCGAGCAACGTGCTGACGAATCGCGTGAGATCCCTGACGGGTACGACATTCCGCTGCGTTATCGATTTCTTGCCCTTGTACTCGAATATGACCGTATCGCCAAGGATGGTGACGTGCGACTTGCGCATCGTCGTGATGCCGAAGGTGTTGTTTTCCTTCTGGTACTTGTCGCTCCCCACGCGAAAGAAGCCTTCACCAATCAATCGAACGATCCCGGCGCATACTTTCTCCTTCGTCAGACCCTTGCGGCGAAAGTCGCGCTGGATCCTGGCCCGCAGAGCGGGGAGATCGCGCCCCATCTGCCGAACGCGGTAGTATTTGCGCAGCTCGCCCTTCTCGACGGCGCGGCGATGATACTTGTACTGCTTCCGTCCACGCGCGTCGAAGCCCCACACCTGAATCGCGCCGCGCGGATTGGTCGAGATGTGCACGTCGCGCCACGCCGGCGGAATCCGGAGCGCATCGAAGCGCTCCAGCTCTACCGCATTCTTTATCGCGCTCCCGCTCGGGGCTCTGTAACTGAATCCCTTCGTCTTCGAGCCTTCACGCGCGATCCACTTCTGTGTCATTTATCCCGTCGCCCAGGAGCGAAGCTTCTGCGTAGATTTGAACCGTCGCCGCCGCTCGACGGATGCCGGCAAATTTACCAACAAATACATCCAAATGCCCTTCAAATTCCTGACGCTGGAAGTTGCGGACCGTATCGCCACCCTCACCGTAAATCGCCCCGACAAGCTCAACGCGTTGAACGACGCGACGATCGCGGAGCTCGGCCAGGCGATAGATGAGATCCGCGTGGACGATTCGATCGGCGGCGTCATAGTCACCGGCGCCGGACGCGCATTCGTCGCCGGTGCCGACATCACGGAGCTGTCGAGCCAGACCCCGGTGCTTGCGAAGGCACGAGCACGTGCGGGGCAGGATGTGTTCCGCAGAATCGAGACCTGCCCGAAACCCGTCATCGCCGCGGTCAACGGCTTCGCGCTGGGGGGCGGGTGCGAGCTGGCGATGGCGTGCCACATCCGCATCGCCTCAGACGTCGCCAAGTTCGGACAGCCCGAGAGCAAGCTCGGCATTTTACCCGGATACGGAGGGAGCCAGCGCCTCCCGCGCCTGGTCGGCAAGGGGCGCGCGATGCAGCTCCTCATGACCGGCGAGACGATCGATGCGGCCGAGGCGTACAGAATCGGACTCGTTAACAAGCTGGCGCCGGCAGCAGAGTTGATGAGCGCCGCAAAAGAGATGATGAAGACAATTCTCGCGAATGGTCCGCTCGCGATCGCGCTCTGTATCGAGGCGATCGAGCGCGGGCTCGAGATGTCGCTCGACGAGGGCCTGATTCTCGAGGCAAACCATTTCGGCCTCCTCGCGGCGACCGACGACATGCGCGAAGGCATGAGCGCCTTCCTGGAGAAGCGGGCGCCCGCGTTCAAGGGAAGATGACCATCATTACCGCCGCTGCCGCCGCCGAATCGGCTCGGGCATCCGGCGAGGGGACCAGAGATCGGATCCGGCTCGACAGCATTGCGATCCGCGATTTCCGGAATCTCGAGCGCGTTGACCTCGAGCTGCCGCCCGAGGGTGCCGTCGTCGTCGGAGACAACGGTCACGGAAAGTCGAATTTCCTCGAGGCGATCTACTATCTCCAGATCATGCGCTCCATCCGCGACGCCCGTGATCAGGATTTGACGCGCTTCGACACGACGGGATTCCACATCGCCGCGCAGGCGCATACTCCGGAGGGGCGCGATATCTCCGTCGGATTCGACCGCAGCGCCAAACGCAAGAAAATCCTGCACGACGGCACTGAGATCAGGAGACTCAG
>JBGPHO010000155.1:0-6655 GCA_041484425.1 Gemmatimonadaceae bacterium | reverse complement strand
TGCACGTCGTCCCGGTGCTGTGCGGCCCGAGTGCCTTCCTGCGGTGAGTACGTGAACGCGCCTACCCGTTCGAACTCCATCTCCTCCAGAAATTCGAGCAACTCCTCGAATTGCTCGTCGGTCTCGCCCGGAAAACCGACGATGCACGTGGTACGGATTGCGACATCGGGAACGGCATCGCGGAATTTCTTCACGCGCTCGCGGATCGTGCGCTTCCTTTCCGGGCGTCGCATGCGCGCGAGGACCAGATCCGAGCCGTGTTGAATCGGCATGTCGAGGTACGGCAGCACTCGGCTTTCACCCGCGACCACCTCGAGGAGACGGTCAGTGATACCCGCAGAATAGAGGTAGAGCATGCGGATCCACGGGATCGACGTCTCGGCGATGAGCGATTCGAGCAGCTCGGGGAGCTGGATTCCGTCACGCCGGTCGCGCCCGTAATGCGCAAGATCCTGCGCCACGAGATTGATTTCCCGCGCGCCTTGTAGCTCGAGCAGCTGCGCGTCACGCACGACCTCGCCAAGCGCAAACGATCGGTGCTTACCACGCATGAGAGGAATGGCGCAGAACGCGCAGCCGTGGTCGCAGCCTTCGCTGATCTTCATGTAGCGGACGTGCGGCAAGTCGCCGGTGTAGAGCCGAACTCCGGGGTGCAGGTCCTCGCTCGCCTCACCCAGCAATCCCCGCTCGTTGAGCTCCGGCACCAGCCTCTGCATTTCCGAGGAGCCGAGGAAGAGATCGACTTCGGGGACGGCCTCGATGAGCTCACTCTTGTGGCGCTCGATCATGCAGCCAACGGCAACGACGGCCTGACAACGTCCCATCATCTTGAATCGCGAGGCTTCGATCATCGCGTCGATCGATTCCTTCTTGGCCGCGTCGATGAAGCCGCAGGTATTGACGATGATGACTTCTGCTTCGGCGAGATCCGCGGTGTATTCGGCGGAATAGTCCGACAGCTGCGCGAGGTACCGCTCGCTGTCGACGGTGTTCTTGTCGCAGCCGAGTGTGATGATGCCGACTTTCACGGTCCGATCTCGCGACAGGTTCCGCTGAACTGCGAGGGGAGCGAGGTGAGAGGTAACCGGTGGAAGGCGCGAGGTGCCAGGTTGACCATCGGGCTTTGCCGTGTCAACGGTAATTCCCGAATTTCAGCTCGACTCCGAAGTCCTTGCCGCGCAGGAGCGCCATCGCTTCCTGAAGGTCATCGCGCGACGGTGAGCTGACGCGCACCTGATCGCCCTGGATCGCCGCCTGGACTTTCTTGAGCTTGGCGTCCTTGATCGCGGCCGCAACCTTCTTCGCGGTGTCGCCATCGAGCGCCAGCTTGAGGGCGATGTCGCGTCGCACGGTGTCGCCGCCGGCGGGCTTGATCTCACCCGGATCGAGGTTCTTTACGGAGACGCTGCGTTTTATGAGCTTCGTCTGAAGCACATCCCAGAGCGCCTGCATCTTGTAGTCGTTCTCGGCCGTGAGCGCGATCTTCCCTTCGGTCCGATTGAGCTCGATGGTCGCCGGAGAACCCTTGAAGTCGTAGCGCTGGGAGATCTCCTTCTGCGCCTGATTGACGGCGTTGTCGACCTCCTGGAGGTCGACTCCAGTTGTCACGTCGAACGAAGCCTGTTGTGCCATGCGGGAAATGTAATTGGGAGGAGCAGACAGGTCGTCGCGGAGCCATTCACGACCGATATGCTGCCGCGCTGTCGGGTGAAAACAAATCTATTGACAGCTCATGGGACTGCTTCAATGATTGCGCTCCTTTTTATTGCCACCCCTTGCGCTTCGCCCGCTACTGCAGAGCTTCACTCCCCTCTCCCCACATCGTCGAACCCTTTTTTCACAGGACTGGCCCATGCACCGACAGACTTCCGTTCTCGCGTTATTCACCGCGATCGCGATCGCGGGGTGTTCCACCGATACCGTTGCACCGATGAGAGCGCGTCCCGCTGCTACATTCGCGCTCGGAGCGGGCGGGAACTCCGGCAGTTACATCGTCCTGTTCAAGGGCAACGGTATTCCGACGGCATTCGCCGATCGTGTTGCCAGTCTCGGTGGCACCGTGGCGTACGCGAATTCAGACGCGGGTTTCGCTTCGGTCGCAGGGATCTCTGATGCGAGCGCGGTACAGCTCGGCGCAATTGGTGGGGTAAGTGATGTGCAGGCGGACGCCGTCGTTGCTCTGGACAACGATCTTGCCACAGCGCGCGCGGATGTCACGGATATCCCGGACCCTTCCATTGAGAGTCAGTCGAATCCCGCTGGGGGCGTTCGATTCTTCTTTCAGTGGAACATGCGCCTGATTCAGGCTGACAAAGCCTGGGCCGCTGGAAAGCTTGGAAGTCCGAGTGTGACGGTCGCAATTCTGGATACGGGAATTGACTACGATTCCTTCGACGAGAACGGACTCGTGGATCTGAGTCGCTCTGTTTCGTTCATGAGCACATACGTCAGGGCAACCGATACTTCGGCCGTCCACCCGGCCGATGACACAGTCGCGAAGAAGTTTTTCCCGTCCCGGAACGTGATCACCGACTTCAACGGACACGGCACCAATGTCGCGCAACAGGTGAGCAGCAAGGCACTCGCTCTCGCCGGTGTCACGTCGAAGACGACCCTGATCGGAGTCAAAGTACTCGGGTCGAACGGCGTGGGCACGTTTGGCCAGATACTCAGTGGCGTGCTGTGGGCCGCCGATCATGGCGCGGATGTAGCCAACATGAGTCTCGGCGGAGGCTTCTCCAAGGCCGGCAACGGCAGGTTGGTCGGTGCGATCAACAGGGTGTTCAACTACGCCAAGCAGAAGGGAATGCTGATTGTGGTCGCGGCGGGCAATGATGGCTCCGACCTTCAGCACAACGGCAATGGGTACGCAAGCTTCTGCGATGCGCCGCATGTGGTGTGCGTGTCCTCGGTCGGACCGGTTACGGCCTTGCTGAACCAGGATCAGCCGGCGTTCTATTCGAATTTTGGCCGGCAGGCGATCAGTGTCGCCGCCCCAGGCGGCAGCGCAGATCTGAGCAGTGGCGATGGCAGCGCGGCGCATCCGTTCCCAAAGTCCCCACGTCCATGGGGTAGTGACTTTGCGTCCTGGGTATGGGGTTTCTGCCCCAAGCAGCAGCTCAGAGGATTCACTGCCGCCCAGGTCCCACTTTTGGCGGGATGCCAGGGCGGAGGTTTCCTCAACGGCTTTATTGGAACGAGCCAAGCTTCGCCGCACGTCGCCGGACTGGCGGCACTGCTCATCGCCGAATTCGGAAAAGGCAACCCGCAACAGGTCAAGAACATTATGCAGAACTCTGCCGATCCGATTGATCCCGCTTACGGGAGCGGTCGTATCAACGTGAAAAGCGCGCTGGGCCTCTAAGCAGCGAACCTCGGACCAAAAAGAGGCCGGATTCCAGGCGGAATCCGGCCTCTTTTTTTCATTCGAAAATACGGGGCGCTATTTCTTCGCTCCCTCTTCGTTAGTGCCGATCAGCTCTCTCGAATCTACGAGGTGTCACTTCATCGGAGTGCCGCGCGTCAGCAGGTGAGCAGTCCATACCACGCCCATCGCGATCACGGCGCTACTCGCGCTCGCTGCGATCGCCGAGCTCATGATCGCACCCTCGCCGCCGTAAGCCATCACCGCCACTCCGGGAACGTAAATCACGGCAACGGCCCAGGCGATTGCGGTGCCAACGCTCCAGCGGCGCCGTCGGAACAGCCCGAGTGCGGTGATGAGCCCGAGGATCCCGTAAAGAAGAACGCCGACGGTAACTGAATGCTGCATCGGAGTCCGCCCATCTTCCCATTCAGTGAGTCCGTTGTAGACGCCAAGGACACCCGTAACGACCAACACCGCGAGCGACAGAACCCAGGCAATTTTTCGCCCCATCACTTGATCACCCGCCGGCGTGCTTGATCGCCAGCTCGTGAAGCCTCATCTCGAGAGTTCCCCGCGTCTCACACGCCACCGTTCCTTTGCTCGAACTGATATCCTCGGCGTACGCAGTCAGTCGGGTCTCCACGTTGGAACCGCTTCCGTTTGGGGTCACGCGCGAAACGAGCGACATGGTTACACGGTAGTTATCGGCGGCCGGGCCCACCGTTGTCCATCCACATCCCACGAATGCGCTGAGGGGCTGGCCTGCCAGGCGATACATCTTTGCAAAATTCCTGTTGCCAACTTCGCCCGTCCTGGAATCACGCAACTTTACTTCTATTTCCAGATCGGTGTACGCGGCAGCAAGCGCGTCGAGCGACGCGGCCGGTGATGCATGCATCGTCGTCGCGTTGGTCACGGGGACGTTGTCCGTTTCACGAACACCGGCGTTGGTGTCGATCACACGATTTGTGTGTGTACTTGCTTGCGTGCCGGCGCTCGCACAGGCGCCGAGAATGGCCGCGGTGCCAGCTGCGACGAGCGTCCGAAAATATGAGCCTGTCATGCTCTCGAGTTATCAGTCATAGTGCCGGCCGAATGTCGCGCCGCAACGATATCAGCCGAGGAACGACTCTAGCGAGCGGCGGCGCGAGTTGTGGCGCAGCTTGAGAAGCGCCTTCTCCTTGATCTGCCGTACGCGCTCGCGGGTGATCTGGAGGAGAGTCCCGATATCCTCGAGCGTCATCGGATCGGCGCCATCGAGTCCGAAATAGAGACGGAGAATCTTAGACTCTCTCTCCTTCAGCGATGACAACGACTCTTCGATCGCCTCCGACAACGCCTTCTCGAACGTGATCTCGTCCGGAGTAGGATTCATGTTGTCGGGGAGATAATCGAGCAGGCGGTTGTCCTCGCCCGGCGTCATCGGCGCATCGAGCGACAGATGCACCTGCGAGATCATCATCGTCTTGGCGACTTCGTCCTCGCTGATGTCCATGCCATCGGCGATCTCGAGATTGGTCGGCTGGCGACCGAGCTCCTGGAGAAGGCTGCTCGCTCTCTTGCCAATGCGGTGAAGCGTGCCGGCGCGATTGAGCGGCACTCGCACGATGCGTGATTGCTCAGCCAGCGCCTGCAGGATCGACTGGCGGATCCACCATACCGCGTACGAGATGAACTTGATGCCCTTCGTCTCGTCGAACTTGTGGGCGGCGCGAATGAGGCCGAGGTTGCCCTCGTTGATCAGATCGGAGAGTGAGACTCCCTGATTCTGATATTTCTTGGCAACGGAGACGACGAATCGGAGATTCGATCTTACCAGGGTGTCGAGTGCTTCCTGATCATTCAGGCGGATGCGCTTCGCGAGCTCCACTTCTCTCTCGCGAGTAATGAGGGGAAAGACGCTGATGTCCCTGAGGTACTGATCGAGCGATCCTTCGTCGACGGTCGATTTCCGATTCGTCGAAACCTTCATAGCGATAGCGTCATCCTCTCGAAATCGAGAGATCTAGTGAACGATCTCTCCGAAGCGCTTCCACCGTAAACGAGTCAGCCAATCCAGCCGGTCTCCAGTGTCGGGCGCGTAGCTATAATAGACCACTATCGGCTGGCCGCGCACAAGAGAGTCGGCCACGAACCCCCAATACCTCGAATCCGACGAGTTGTCGCGATTATCTCCGAGGACGAAGTAGTCATGGGGAGGGACGATCAGAGGGCCCCAGTTGTTACGGGATGGATGATAATTCTCGATCGAAGCCCCGCCCACCAGATACGCTTTCTGCCACCGGAAATCGTCGTCCGACTGATCGGCGTCCTCGGGGGTGTGCTGGACGTAGTCCTCGTGCACGGGCTGCCAGTTTCTGACCAGTGAGCCGTCACGCATCTGAAGCGTGTCGCCGGGGATGCCGACGATCCGCTTCACGTAATTGAGCTTCGGATCCACCGGGTAAGTGAAGACGACTACATCACCGCGCCTCGGGGCGTGAATGGCGGGAAGCTTGCGGCCGCTTCCGGGTATGCCCGCGCCGTACACGAGCTTGTTGATGAGGAGAAAGTCGCCCTCGAACAGGGTGTGCTCCATGCTCCCGCTCGCGATCTTGAATGCCTCAACGCCGAAGGCGCGGATGACGACGAAGAGCGCCAGCGAGACAATGATGATCTTGGCCCAATGGGCGAAGAACGAGAGTTTGCTTCCTCTGCGTCTGCGGTTCGCGAGCTGGAGGGCGTGCGCCCGCTTGTGGTCGTAGTTATCCATCGTCCTTCTATACCGGCGTGATCAGTCTGGCGTTCCCAGATATGTGTCGATCTGAGCGCGCTGGAGCGTACCTGAGAAGTCGGCGTAACCGACTTTGGTCTCGGAGTAGAACTCGTAGACTTCCCAGCCGCCCTCCCTGTGCCCGTTCCCGGTCTGCTTGACCCCACCGAACGGGAGATGAGCCTCCGCGCCGATGGTTGGTGCGTTTACGTACGTAATTCCGTTGTCCAGCTCGTTGAGCGCGCGGAATGCGGTGTTCACATCCCGCGTATAGATCGAAGACGACAATCCGTACTTCACATCGTTGTTCACTGCGAAGGCCTCGTCCGCATCCTTCACTCGAATGACGGAAAGAACCGGGCCGAAGATCTCTTCCTGCTCTAGACGGCTGCCAGGCTTGACGTTCATGAAGATCGTTGGCTCGAAGAAATTGCCCCCGGAGAGCTTTTTCGGTCGTACCCCTCCGGTGACGAGCTTGGCTCCTTCCGACTGACCGATATCGACGTAGGTCTCGACCTTCCTGAGCGCATCTTCGT
>JBGPHO010000154.1:0-6669 GCA_041484425.1 Gemmatimonadaceae bacterium | reverse complement strand
TCTCGATAAGCGCGACATGACTGTTCCAACAGGAACCTCCGTCACGGCCGCAATCTCGGCGTATGAGCAGGACTGAAGCTCTCGCAGAACGATTGCCTCCCGGAGCAAAGGCGGGAGCTGGTCGACTGCGTCACGCACGCGTTGCTGAACTTGCAACCGTTCTGTGGCCGTGTCAGGCTGTTCGCGGTCATCGACCAACTGAGGTCCCACCGCATCTATCGAGATCACTTCGGTTCCTTGTGGACGATCCGTTCGGTACGCTGTGAAGCACACCCGACGGACGATTGTCAGAAACCACGCGCGTGCATCATCGTCGCGAAGTGTCGGGAAATACCGAACCGCGCGGAGAACGGCTTCCTGAACGGCGTCTTCAGCGTCGGCGGTGTTGCCGGTGAGATACATGGCAAGCGTGAACCCGGCGGACAGGTGCGGGAGCACAGCCCGTTCGAACCGACCTGCCTGCGGAGCCTCGGCACCCACCATCTCTAACTTCCTGCGCACAGCGCTGGCAAACGTCATGAGGCGCTCGACACTATCGTGTGGTGCTCGACATTATCGAGTCACTTCAATCTTACCCTGCATCACAGGGTGCAGCGAACAGAAATATCGATACTCTCCGCTCTCTGGAAAAGCAACCGAGTACACACCCTTCGTGTCGAGAAGCGGCGACCCCCGGAACCTGTTGTCCGCACTCTGGATTTTGTGCGGCACGTCGTCCCCGTTTCGCCAGGTCACCCTGGATCCGGCCGGGACTGTGAGTGTTTTCGGGGTAAACGCGAAGTTTGATATGTTCACATCGCCAGGTCCGGAGGGCGCTGCGAGCGATGCAGCCCCAGCCGCGGGAGCGGCGGAGGAAGCGTGCGCTCGCGCGGCGGCTTCGCCCGCGGCGAATCCGGCATCGGGTGAATTCCCCGAAAGCGTGTGATCGACCACCGCCAGGTGTCGGTTCGACGGTACGTAGTGAACCTCACGCACGCCAAGCACGTCGCGCAGCTGGCCGGCAGGCACAACCATCGGGCCAGGCGACGGCGCGGTTCCCGGCCGAGGCTGCGGAAAAGCTGTGGAGAGCGCGGTATGGAAGGAGACATTGCCTTCCACTTTTTGCATTGTCTGATGGATGTGACCGTTGAGCACCGTCACCGAGCCGAACCGCTTGAGATAACCCAGAGCCTGAGCACCGTCATCCGTCCCCCAGCCCCACTCTGGATAGACACTCCATAGCGGTACGTGCGCGAACACGACGATCGGCGTGCTACTCGACAGATGCTTCACGTCCCGCTGGATCCAGTCGAGCTGCTCCGCTCCCAACGATCCCAGACCGCCCGCTTTAAGGTTGAGAACGTTGACGAGCCCGATGAAATGGACTCCGGTGTGGTCGAAGCTGTACCAGCCGCCCCCGACCCGTCCCCTTTGCGTTCCTTTGCCATAGCGTTCGAGGTAGCTCGCCCCGGCATCCACGCCGACATCATGCTCTCCCGGCACGAAGAAGGTTTTCTCGGCGCGCGCTTCCCGCAAAACCTGATCGGCCGTGTCGAACTCCGAAGGCTTGGAGAGCTGAGTGATGTCTCCGGTGTGGAGCAAGAATGCGGGCTGGACCGGCATTGCGTTGATCTTTCCGATCGCAGCCCGAAGGGTCGCAGTCACATCGCTGTTCGCGGCCTTGTCGAAGCCGATGTGGCTGTCGCTTATCTGCATGAAGAAGAGCTCGCCCTTCTTCGGCGTTTGGGCACCGAGGCGTGATGAGCTCGGGACGCCGCCGCTCAACGTCCATATCAGGCCAGTGCCAACCCATGCCATGCAGCTCAGGAAGTTGCGGCGATCCAGGCCGTCTGCATCGAGCGCGGTGTCGGGATTACTACTGTCGCGGGAAGCGTCGTCAGGACGCTGATTGTTCCTGATCAGCGCGACGGAGTCATGGTGAATATGTGACATGGCGGAATCGTCTCGAGGTGAGGGTTGTTCTCATATAGACCTCGATGGTCCGCGATTTATTCCATCCTAATCCGCCGCGATACGGAGCGACCCGAGTCTGTTGACCAACTCGGCGTTCCAGGTTGGGAGCGTTCCGCCGCGTGCATTCGCTTGTTTCGCCGCGTCGTTGTAGAGGGAAATGAAGCGTGTTGGCTCGCATAGCGAGCGAATCAGCATATCGCGACCGAGTTCGCGCTCGATAGTTGATGCCATGAGCCAGCCGACGGTGTACCAAGGGCCCTGCACGCCAAAATACTGGAAGGCCTGGTTCCGCACGGAATCGGCGCTGGTGACGCGACCGTCGAGTACTGACACGAAGAAGCGAGACAGCTCGTCAATGTCCGCAGATGCGTTTGCGACGTCGTGGTCCCATCGCGCCTGGATAGTGTCGTCGTCGGTAGCGTGCGGGTGGATCAAGGGTGATCCCGCAGCTGCGAGCATAGCTTGACCCTCGCCGAAAGCGCCGAGGAAGCGCAGCAGCATGCGTTGCGCTGGTGTGGCGCGCGCAAATGGCCGGTCGGGACAGGCGCTGTTCAAGCCAATGTGATGCAGCTCGTGCGCTATCGTGTTCTCCAGCTGGCCCGGAGACTGGTGAGGGTCTACGTACAGGAATATCGACGGCGTGGAGTCACGCCCCGTAAACACGAAGCTATTGGTGATCGGCTTGATCTCGAGATAGAGCCGCGCCCTGATGGGCGTACCAGCCGGCAGGTATTTCAGAGACCGGCCCGCGGCGGCGGAGACATCCAGGCGCTCGAGGGGCGGAAGCGCGCGATCGAGGAGGGAAGCGCGCTGCAGTAACGTGTCAGACATCAGGAACGCAGTAAACGCCGAGTCAGTGAACGCCCGTCCCAGGCTCGCCTCGCGTTCTTGCAGATGCTGGTAGCCTTTCGAGGCGAACAATCGCTGCCAGTTTGCGGTTGTCGGCATCTCGCGGTGGACGCGCTTATCGAGAATTGTAAGGGCTGCGTCGGCTTCGTCAGATTCGAGCTGGACATCAAGCTGTGCCAGTGACGATGTCTTCGAACGCGCGTGGATTGCCGCGCAAGCGGCCAGGGCGAAGAGGAAAGCGAAAGTAGAAATAGCGCGCAGACGTCGCATCAAGCCGGGCTCCAAGAGATGGTCAGTTCTTGGACGCTGGTTAATTGAACAGGGTTGAGCCGGCGGACCTCCTGTTTTCGGATCAAGGGCGCTCCTCTGATCAGCTGTGACGCAAGGAGAGATGGGTCGCCGCGTAAAGCAGCCAGGCCGACGCCACAAGCAGAAAGGGCGCGCTCAAAACCCCTGGAACACGTCGCCTCAGTACCACGGTTGCGACAAGATGGAGAAGACCGTTGAAGATGTTGATTAAGGAAACCACAATCGCGACAGGCACCAGCCAACCGCGGCCCTGATAGGCGAGGGGAGTCAGGAAAAGAAAAGCGGCGATGGCTGCCCACAGCGCGAGAAACCAGGGCCAAAACGTGAAGACCGGTGGGAATGGCAATCCGCCGAGCTTGCCGCGGATCCGCCTCGCAATCGGATTGTACCAGTCGAGAAAGTGGAGTGCTGCCTCATCGATCACGTGCAAGCCAACGGCGATCCCTAGCGCAAGCCATGCTCTTCCAAATTCGACGAGGCTATTCATTTCCTTCTGATTCTAGAACGCTGCGATGAATGTCTCCGCCCTCGCTTCATTCGGATAATTCCGGCAGGGTGTCAAGACGCGCGCGACCCCAAACATTTGTCACATTCGCCGTGCGCGAAATGTCGGTTTCATATCACTGCACTGTCGCTTTTCTATCAGTCGATGGCCTTGGGAGAAAACGCGTGGCTCCTATACCCGAGCGGGAAGAGCTGCCAGCCTGTCCGCCGCGCGCTCGAGTGTTTCTTCTTTCTTGCAGAAGGCGAACCTTGTGACCGACCGCCCCAGCTCCGGCCGCGAATAAAAGCTCATCCCCGGCACCGTCGCGACCCCCACCTCCTTCGCCAACCAAATGGCAAACTCGCGCGATTCGAGATCCGAGATCTCCGAGAAGTCCGCAAGTATATAGTAGGCCCCCTCTGGCGACGCGTACTTAAACCCACCTTCATCGAGTGCCGAGCACATGATGTCACGCCGAGCCCGGTATTCCAAAGCGAGATGGTTGTAGTAGTCCGAGTCAAACGCCATCCCGATCGCGCCCGCAGCCTGCAAAGGCGCCGGAGCGCCAACCGTCAGGAAGTCGTGGATTTTACGAATCGGCGAGGTGAACTCAGGCGGCGCGATCGCATATCCCAGCCTCCACCCCGTGCACGAGAAAGTCTTCGACAACCCGGAGATCGTCACGGTGCGTTCCCGCATCCCCGGCCACGTCGCCAGAACGTGGTGCCCGCCCGCGTAACGAATGTGCTCGTAGATCTCGTCCGTGATCGCGATCACATCCCACTTCTGACACAGCTCCGCGATCAGTGAGATCTCTTCGCGCGTAAAGACTCGGCCCGTCGGATTGTGAGGAGTGTTCACCACAATCGCCCGAGTCTTGTTCGAGAAAGCAGCACGCAACTTGTCGGGATCCAACTTCCAGTCGGGCGCCTCCAACGGCACGAACACCGGTTTCGCCCCCGCGAGAATCGCATCCGGCCCGTAATTCTCGTAATACGGTTCGAACACGATTACTTCATCATCCGGATCGACCAGAGCCAGGAACACGGAAGCCATCGCCTCCGTCGCGCCGCAACACACCGTGATCTCCCGCTCCGGATCCACAGTCATCCCGTACCAGCTCCGATACTTCTCGGCGATCGCCAGCCGGAGCGCCGGACTGCCCCACGTGATCGCGTACTGATTGATGTCGCCGTGGATCGCCGCGCACGCCGCGTCCTTCATCGGCGCGGGCATCGGGAAATCGGGGAACCCCTGCGCCAGATTGATCGCGCCGTACTGGTTCGAGATGCGCGTCATTTCGCGGATCACCGACTCGGTGAACGTGCTCGCGCGTTTCGCCGTGGCCGCGCGCATCAGGCTTTTCCTGGTACTCGTCACGGCTGCTTCATGATGACTTCGATCGCCCCAGTGGTACCGCCCCGCACTCCGAATCTTGCGCCGGCCTGGGTAAAGTCGTAATAACGGATTTCGGCTACGTAATAGGCTGGGACATTGCGAAGTGCGTTGATGTCGCCCTGTAGCTGCCCGTCGACGAACACAGTCGCGTAGTTGCTGATGTTGGTGTTGGACGACATCGCTCCATGCGGGGCCATCCAGTTCGGACGCAGGCGTAGTAACGCGTCATACGCAGTAGTGACGTCAGCGTGAGTGTCAGCGATCTCCTCGGCAGTCACGATGTTGGTCCTTAGAGGTTTCGGAGTTGTATCCGACTCACCCGGGGTACGGCTGGCACAGCCAATAGTGGCCGCGACTGCCACGAGATAAAGATATTTGACCGACATAAACTTCCTCCCAGGAAGGGGCTGGGTACAACACCCAAGAAGTGTTTGACAAATCATATCACTTTCACAATGATGCGGGAGATGGAGTCAGCAGCGGTTCCTTGATGGGCCGCAGGCCGTTCTTCGGGCTCGCCGCCTCGGTTTCGCTCACCAGTCTGTGAAGTCCTGGCCGAGTCGACTGAACGACCCTACCTTCTGAGTCCCACCAAGAAAGGACGAGCGATGCAACAATTCCTCATCGAGCGCCAGATCCCCGGCGCAGGCAAGCTGTCGAGTGACGAGCTCAAGGCGATCTCCCAGAAATCATGTACCGTCATCCGCGACATGAATCGCGCCGGAAAGGACGTGCAATGGGTCCAGTCCTACGTCACGGGCGAGAAGATCTTCTGCGTCTACAATGCTGTCAACGCAAAGGCGGTAAAGGAGCACGCCGAGAAGGGAGGATTCCCGGCGAACAGCATCATGCCCGTAGTGCGCATGATCAGCCCGATCACCGCCGAGACTGGCTGAGCGCGCGCGGACGCTCGGTGCGCCTGACGCGAAGATAGCCGTTGGCGATCCGGGACAGCTCGGCGGCTGTCTCCGGAACGTACGACAGAAAGTCGCCACTCGAGATCCCGCCGCCTTCCGACATCACCGCGTTCTCGAGCGCGTGCGCAATCAGCATTACCACGAACCGGATCGCGCGCTCCGGATGCGGATGACCGATGTCCGCTCGGCGATCGCGCAGCAATCGCTCGAACAGCCCGAGAGTCTGAAGCCTGATCTGCTCCGCCTGCGACCGGAACTCGGCGTTCGCGTGGGTCTGGGCGTATAGGAGAAGAGCGCGAATCAGCGAGCGGCGACTCCGGTAGCCCTCGATCATCCCGGTCACCAGCGTCGAAAGCACCTCGGCGGTCGGAAGTCCCTCCCACTTCGCGGGATCGAGCGCGAACTCGTTCGACGCCAGCGCGTCCGAGAAGAAGCGCTCGTACACGGCGCGGAAAAGCGAATCCTTGTCGGGGAAGCGCTTGTAGACATTCCCCACCGACATGCCGGCACGCGCCGCGATCGCGGGAACGGTCGCGCCCTCCAGTCCGGCGGATTCGAGTGTCTGCTCCGCCGCATTGAGCAGCCGCTCGAGGGCATTTCGCCCCCGTTTCTGGACGGTAGGCAGCGGCTCATGTGTAGGCGGCCGACCTCTTCCCGGGGAAGACGTTTCACCCGCATGTCTCATAAGTGAATGATAATTCACCGCAAGGCGAATAGCAATTCACCTAATGTTTGGCTGACCCTAAGTGCTTACCAATC
>JBGPHO010000153.1:0-6670 GCA_041484425.1 Gemmatimonadaceae bacterium | reverse complement strand
TCGCAGAGGATAGTCGTAGGGATTCCGTCGGCCACTATCTGCTTCAGCCGCTTGATGTCGCGCTGAATCTCTTCGGGCTCTCTGAACGGGAAGACTATCCGTGCATCCTCGCCGGATAGATCGACCGTTCCGTATTCGCCGAGCGCGCGGAGTGTGGTGTCCGGAGACTCGAACAGCTCGTCGCGGCTCGGAGTGTCTTCCCCACGTCGCCGGGCCAGGTCGATGTGGTGCTGCGCTTCCGCCCAGGTTCGCTCCAGCTCGGGCTTCACGTGGGTGCCGCGCGGCAGCACAAACAGCGTGTCGGGCGGAAAGAGCGCGCGAATGGATGAGCGCTCCGGCTCGACATCCCCGACGCTGATCTGGCCATCGACCGGGAGGACAAGCGCGACCGGTGCGTCGCGAGTCGACCGCTGGGTGAGGAGGTCGAAGTGCCGCAGCTCGGTGATGTCGTCGCCCCAGAACTCGAGGCGTACGGGCTCCGCCATGCCGAAGCTGTAGATGTCGAAGATCCCACCGCGCACGCTGAACTGCGCGACATCCTCCACCATCGGAACGCGCTCGAAGCCAATTGCCTCGAGATGCGCGGCCAGCTCCTCGGGCCGTCGAGTGTCTCCCTTCCGCAGCTCGAGCCGCGCGGAGGCCAGGGCGCGGGGGAGCTGGGTCCGCTCCAGCAGCGCTCGACTCGTGGTGACGACGATTCGAAGGTCGCCGCGGCCGATTCTCTCGAGCGTCTCTACCCTTTCGCCCGCGACCTCCGCGTGGGCCTCAGCCTCCCCGAAGCTCTCACGCGGAGGATAAAAGGCGACTTCTTCGGGCTCTACGAGGGTGTTCAAGTCCGCGAGCCATCGCTCCGCGCCGGCGACGTCGTCGTTCAACACCACGAAGAGGCGGCGCGTAAGATTCCTGGAGAGAGAAGCGAGGACCACGGCGTCGCTCGATCCGTGAAGGCCGCCCAGTGCGCGGCGCGCGGCGGGCCCGGGCAGATCGCTCAGCAGCTCCCGGAATTCACCCAGTGACTCCAGGATCGAGAGCAGTTGTGGGAGCGGCATGGCGCAAAGTAAGTGCGCTGCGGAGCTACAGGTAGCCGCCCCCCGCATGGTAGCGCAGCCGGCCCCACACGCAGCTGCCAAGGCTTGCCCCTTTGCCGGCCAAGTTCAGCATTGACTTTACAAATTCGTACCGCGAAATTGTATACAAACCAGGAGGTCTGCATGCGAGCGACGAAATTGGCATCGGCGGTGGGTACTTCCGCGTTACTGCTCTGCGCGCTCGCTGCGGCATCGGGAGCACAGGAGAGGGCCCGACAGGGCGCCCCGAGTATCAGGGTCTACTCTTCGAACGGCGCGTACACCCTCGCCACCACGAGCTACGTGACCCCCGTCATACAGGTCTCCGAGAACGCTTACGTATTCGCGGTCTCGATGGATCTCGATGGACAGATCCAGGTTCTGCACCCCGATTTCCCCGGCATTTCGGTGCGGCTTCTCGCCCACAAGCCGCTTAACCTTCACAATTTTTTCGCCGGGTTTGGGCAGCGGGATGATGGCAGCGGCTACTACTCCACGGCCGGCTACTCGAGGTACGGCAACTACGGCGACGGTTCCCTGGATTCGCGCGGCACGGTGATAGCACTGGCTTCGCGGGCCCCATTCAACCTCGAGCGGATCGAGAGCGACGGCGACTGGAACATCTCGGCGATCAGGCGGCTGATCGAGGGCCGGAGCCCTCAGTCGGCCGCGCAGGCGCTGGCGAGCTATCTGGGCGCCAAAGACGAGCCGATCGGGCGTGACTTCATGCGCTTCGCGGGCGGGCAGAATTACAACTCCGCCTACGCGTACGGCGCTTACTCTTCATGCGATCTGTACTTCTCGTACGGACCGACTCTGGCCGCGCGCTTCTTTCAGGCCAGCAACACAATCGCTCTGCTCCGCCAGAGGGGGCAGCGGGCCACAATCGGCTACGACTTTTGCGGCTTGCCTTACGTGATAGTCCGGTCATCCGGGCTGGCCGGCGGGCTTCCGGGTGTGCGGCCAGTGCCGCGGCCCCAGGGCGACACGACAGCATTCCCCAAATCCCGGTTCCCTCACGGCACGCCCCGCCATCCCGGTGAGTCCGCTTCGAAAGCAACTCCGGAGGGAATCTTTCCGCTGCCGCAACATTCGAGTCTTCCGCAAATGGGCGACGTGACGATCACGGCTCCCAGAGGACGCCGTAGCGAGCCGGGTCAGATTCTCCAGGGCTACCGCCCCCAGCCGGGAACGATGTCGGCGCCGCAGGGTCGAGTCCCGATAGAGCGCGTCAGCACACCGCGCACCGAACCAGCCGCGACCGGGTCACAGCCTGTCCGCGAGTACCGGCCCGAGCCACGTTCAGCGCCGCCGCCGCCCGCTCGCGTTCCGGATGCGCCCAGACAATCTCCGCCTCCTCCGCCGGTGGTACACCAGGCGCCTTCTTCACCGCCGCCTCCGCCGCCACGAGCAGAGACACCGGCTCGCGTTCCTCCTCCCGCTAAGCAATAACTGTAGCATTTGGAGATCGATAAAGAGGGCTGCGAGAGCAGCCCTCTTTCTTTTTCTGAGCGCCGGGGAAAGAGGATTTGACGGTTATATTACGACGTCCCCTCCGCCGCATCCCGCACAACCCAGAGACACTCGTTGAAGCTCGAGCACATCCGCAACTTCTGCATCGTCGCACACATCGATCACGGCAAGTCGACCCTCGCTGACAGGCTCATCGAGGCCACCGGCATGCTGCAGAAGCGTGAGATGAAAGCTCAGGTCCTGGACACGCTGGACCTCGAGCGCGAGCGTGGCATCACCATCAAGCTCAACGCCGTGCGAATGACCTATGCGGCGCGCGACGGGCAGGACTACGAGCTCAACCTCATCGACACTCCCGGACACGTCGACTTCACCTACGAGGTCTCGCGCTCGCTTGCCGCGTGTGAGGGCGCGATCCTCGTCGTCGATGCGTCCCAGGGCATCGAGGCCCAGACTCTCTCCAATCTTTTCCTGGCGATGGACGCGGGCCTGGAAATCATTCCCATTCTCAACAAGATCGATCTCCCTGGAGCCGAGCCGGAGAAGCGTCGAAAGGAAGTTGCCGACCTCCTCGGCATCGAGGAGAGCGAGATTCTCCTCGTCAGCGCGAAGGAAGGCATCGGCATCGGCGAGCTCCTCGAAGAGGTCGTGCGCAAGGTGCCGGCGCCCGAGGGCGACGAGAACGCTCCCCTTCGCGCGCTGATCTATGACTCGTACTACGACAAGTATCGCGGAGCGATCCCGAGCGTGCGCGTCGTCGACGGCGTGATCAGGAAGGGAACCCACATCACGTTCGGCGCGAGCGAGTCGGTTTACGAAGTCGATGAAGTCGGGTACAACCAGCTGCGACAGGTTCCCGCCGATCAGCTGGGGCCGGGCGAAGTCGGATACGTCGTAGCGAGCGTGCGCTCAGTGAGCGAGACCCGCGCGGGCGACACCATCTTCGACGCCGAAAACCACGCCAAGGAAGCGCTTCCCGGCTACAAGGCGGTTCGATCGTTCGTGTTCGCCGGCCTCTACCCCACCGACACGACCCAGTACGAAACGTTGCGCGATGCGCTCGAGAAGCTCAAGCTGAACGATGCGTCGCTCAACTACGAGCCCGAGACATCGACCGCTCTCGGGTTCGGATTCCGCGCCGGATTCCTCGGGCTGCTGCACATGGAGATCGTGCAGGAGCGGCTGCGCCGCGAATTCGATCTCGAGCTCGTCACGACCGTACCTTCAGTCGAGTACAAGGTCTACCTCACTGATGGATCGATGAAGCTGATCGAGAACCCGTCGCTGATGCCGTCGGGCCAGACAGTCGCGTACGTGGAAGAGCCGTACGTAAAGGCTCGCATCATGGTGCCGGCGGAATACATCGGGGCGATCATGACGCTCGGCACCGAGCGGCGCGGCGTCTACAAGAACATGACGTATCTCGACACCCAGCGCGTCGAGCTCGATTGGGAATTTCCCCTGGGGGAAATAATCCTCGATTTCTTCGACAAGCTGAAGACAGTGAGCCGCGGTTACGCATCGCTCGACTACGATATCCTCGAGTACCGTCGCAGCGACCTGGTCAGGCTCGACATGCTGATCAACGGGGACCCGGTGGATGCGTTCAGCGTAATCATTCACGAGGACAAATCGTACGAGTGGGGCCGCAAGATCGCCGACAAGCTGAAGGATCTCATTCCGCGGCAGCTGTTCGAGGTCGCGATTCAGGCGGCGGTCGGATCGAAGGTGATTGCGCGTACCAGCGTCAAGCCGCTGCGAAAAGACGTGCTCGCCAAGTGCTACGGCGGCGACATCTCGCGCAAGCGCAAGCTGCTCGAAAAACAGAAAGCAGGAAAAAAGAGAATGAAGCAGGTCGGCTCCGTGGAGATTCCACAGGAGGCTTTCCTCGCAGTGCTGCAGGTAGACTGAGTGGGCGGATCGCTCGTTATCCAGACGAGCTTTCTCGGCGACGTCATTCTCACGACGCCGCTCATCGCCGAGCTGGCCCAGCGCGGGCCGGTAGACGTCCTCGTCACACCCGGTGGTGCGGCCGCGCTCGCGAACAACCCGGACATTCGCACGATCATTCGTTACGACAAGCGTGGCACCTACGGGTCAGCGCTCGGAATGTGGCAAACGATTCTGGAAATCCGGAGCAGGCGCCCGTATGAGGCCGCGTACCTCGCGCAGGGTTCGTTCCGCAGCGGGCTCATCGCGATGATGACCGGCGCCAAGGAGCGAATCGGATTTGCGAGCTCCACGGGCCGCGTGCTCTACACGATTCAGCTTCCCTACCGGCCCGATCGTCACCACGCCGAGCGACTGTGGTCGCTTTCGATGTCTGATTGCGCGGATCCTCCGACGCGCGACCAGATCCATCCGCGCGTCTACCCGTCGGACGAGGAGCGTCGCATGGTCGATACCCTCCTGCGCCAGAGCGGGATCACCGGCGACGCGTTCGTTGCTCTCGCGCCCGGGAGCGCATGGGGGACCAAGCGATGGCCATATTATGTCGAGCTGGCGAAGCGGCTTGCCGACGACTACAGGATCGCGATCATCGGGTCGAAGGCCGATTCCGCGATCGCGGCGGAGATCACTGGGGTACTGCCGCCCGACACGGTGATCAACGCGGTCGGGGTTTTGCCGCTGCTGGCGTCGGCGGAGCTCATTGGCCGCGCGCAGGCGATAGTGACGAACGACTCGGCGCCGCAGCATCTTGCATCGGCGATGGGAACGCCGACACTCACGATATTCGGCCCGACGGTGCCGGAGTTCGGGTTCGGCCCTCTCGCCGAGAGAAACGCAGTCGCAGGACATACCGGGCTTGCCTGTCGTCCGTGCGACCGGCATGGGCCGCAGCGGTGCCCGCTCGGACATTGGCGCTGCATGCGCGAGCTGACGCCGGACTACATCTCTAGCCTACTGACGGAAGTCCTCAACCCACCGGTGCCCGTATGAGCGTGAAGGAGCGTTACATCGTCGGAGTGGATCTGGGCGGCACCAACATCGTCGCGGGCGCGATGCCGCTCGATGGGAGTCGCGAGATCGCGATGCACACGACACAGACACTCGCTGACGGCGGAGCTGCCGCGGTCGTCGATCGAATCGCGGGAATGATCGAGCAGGTGATTGCGCAGACGATGGGGGAGACCGGCGCCGAGCGGGCCGATTTCCTTGGTGTCGGCATCGGATCGCCGGGACCGCTCGATCGCGAGAAAGGCATCGTCATCGTCACACCCAACCTCGGGTGGAAGAATTTTCCGCTGCGCGACGAGATCTCGAGCCGGGTGCACCTCGAAGCCACGCTCGACAACGATGCCAATTGCGCAACGCTCGGGGAGTTCTGGTGCGGCGCGGCGGTCGGTGGCCGAAACGTGATCGGCATGACCCTGGGTACCGGTATCGGCGGTGGAATAATCCTCGAGGGCAAGCTGTATCACGGCGCGTCGGACGTCGCGGGCGAGATCGGTCACACGACGATCGACTCCACTGGGCGCCGCTGCAAATGCGGGAATTACGGGTGCCTCGAGGCGTATGCGTCCGGGCCTGCGATCGCGGAGCGCGCGCGGGAAGCGCTGCGTGGCGACGAGGGCGCGTCGATTCTGATCAGCATGGTGGACGGCGACCTGCGAAAGATCACCGCCCAGATAGTTTACGAGGGCGCGAAACGAGGCGATTCGACGGCCAGAGAGGTCGTTCGCGAGACTGCTCGCTTTCTCGGAGCGGGCGTGTCCAACCTGCTCAACATCTTCAATCCGGATACCGTTGTGCTTGCCGGCGGAGTCACTCAGGCGGGTGACGCACTTTTCCAGCCCCTTCGCGCGGAAGTGCGACGCCGTGCGTTCAAGCCGGCGGTGCAGGCGTGCCGCATCGTCCCGGGCGCCCTTCCCCTCTCTGCCGGCGTCGTCGGCGCGATCGCGACATTCAAAATGCAGAAGCTGGGCGAGCTGTAGGTGGTGGCGGCCCGCGGAAACACGATGCCGCGAAAGAAGCGCGTTGGTATCATGGGCAGTTTCGTGTGGGATGTCATTCACGGACGCGATCCGCGAGACGCGCCCGTCGAGGAATGGGGTGGGATCACCTATGCGCTCGGCGCCCTCGAGGCGGCGCTGCCGGCGGACTGGGAGTTTGTTCCGATCCTCAAGGTC
>JBGPHO010000152.1:0-6687 GCA_041484425.1 Gemmatimonadaceae bacterium | reverse complement strand
CGCTCGTTGCCGCACAGGAAGCGAGGCTGCGGGAGCTTGGCGTCCGGCACACGACCATCAGATTCGATGGCGGGCACGAAGTTCTCCCCGACGTGCTGACGCACCTGGCCGAAACGACGACGAGCTGACTGTGCGAATTGTCGCCGTCCGGTTACCCGGACTCTCGTGGCGCACCGCTGTCATCGCGCTGCTCCTCGTATCGCTCGCGGTTCCGCTGATCGTCGCGCCAGGCTTTTTCTTTCCGTACGTGGTGCCGCGGAACATCTTCTTTCGCGTCGTCGTCGAAATCGGAGCCACTGCACTCGTCCTGGCGCTCTGTTTCGGGCGGAAGACACTCGACCTTCGTGGCGAGCCGATCTTATGGTCCCTGGTGGCATTTCTTGCTGCCGCATCTCTCTCCGCGTTCTTCTCGCCGGCGGCCACGCACAGCTTCTTCGGGGACTTCGAGCGGATGGGCGGAGTTTGGGCCTGGCTGCATCTCGTTCTCTTCTTCCTGCTGCTGAGAACTCTTCGCGATGAAGACTGGAACTGGGTCCTCAACGCCGCGCTCGCGTTGAGCCTTCTCATCAGCTTGAACGCGATCGGGCAGCACTTCGCCATTGCGTCTGTGACCCATCTCGCCGCTGCGGATGTTGCGGCGAGCCCTTCGACACTGGGCAATCCAGGACTTCTTGCGGCATATCTGCTGATGAACATCGCGCTGGCGGGATATCTCGCCGCGACGAGCGCGCGATTCCGCCCGCTCTACCTCGTTGCCGGCGGCTTGAATCTGCTCGCACTGTTTTTCGCCGAGAACAGGAGCACTGTAATCGGCCTGGTGTTGGGGACGATCGTGGGCGGACTCATCTTCGCGGCCGTTGGACCGGCGTCGAGGAAGAAGTGGATCACTCTGGCCATGGCGGGGGCATTCGCGGTCCTCGTCACTGGAATCTCCGTGGGTGTCAGAGAATTCCCAGCGAGCTCGATGACGCGGCACGTTCCGACGGTGCTGAAGCGTCTGGCTCTGACCAATCCCGCCGGCTCCGACGAGTCTCGCACGATGCAATGGCGCGCCGCCATCGATGGATTCAAGGATCGTCCGCTTCTTGGCTACGGATTGGAGAACCACAATCTCGTCTGGAGCGCGCACTTTGATCCTCGGATCTACATGACGACCGACATATTCGATCGCACCCACAATCAGTTCCTGGAGACGCTCGCTACCACCGGGCTAATCGGTACGGTTGCGTTTCTTGGCATTTGGTTCGCGATCGGGGTGACGCTCGTCGGCGCGTACCGGACCGGCAGACTCTCCGCGCCCGCGGTTGCTGTCCTTGCGGGACTTCAGGTCGCCTATGCGACTTTTCTGTTCTTCTGGTTCGTCGATCTCAACTCTACGATGCTCTGGATTCTGATCGCCGCGTTGATCGCGTCGCGAGGCACGGTGGGCTCGGTCGTGCTCGAGGCAAGCGGGCAAGACAGCGAGAGAGCGGAGCCTCATCTGGCGCTGGCCATCGCTTCAATTGTCGTTTTCGCCGCGGCGCTCTACGGCGAAGGCTATGTGCCGTTGCGCGCGAATCGGGCACTCGCAAGGATTGATTCACCAAGGGGGTCGTTCGTCCAGACATTCTCCGAGCTTGACGTCCTCTCGAATTCCCATGCCCGCCAGACCGCGCATACGCCGATTCTGATGGCCCAGTTCATTGGCTCACTTCGCCCCCGCTTTCAGGAGATACGGGCCAACCCGGGCGAGCGACGAATGCTCGACCGCGCCTTCGCGCAATCCTTTTCCGAGTTCGCACACGAGATCCATCGCGACACCTTGAACGACCGACTCTACACGCACGAAGGTGGCTTGCTGGCGGAGGCCGCGCAGTTCTACGGGTCGCCATCGTACGAACAGCAGGCGATCGATGCATATCACAAGGCGATCGAGCTCAGTCCGCATCGAATCGAGCAACGCCTCGCGCTTGCCAGCGTGTACAGCGGCAATGGGGACTATGAGCGTGCGCTCGTAGTGTTGAGCGACGCCGTGAAAAGCGATCCGCTGCTTGGCGAGCCCCGCTACAGACTGGCGGAGGCTTACTTCGGCGCCGGGAAGGGCGACTCCGCGCTGGCGATGCTCCAGAGCTCCCTCAGGCTTGGATACGTCGGCGCTCCGGAGACCTACCTGTCGATGGGGAAACGTCTCGAATTCTCGGGCAGGAACACCGTTGCCGCGGAACTTTATTCCGAATATCTCGAGGCCAAGTACACCGAAGCCGTATGGAACCGGTCCGAAGCGATCAATGTGCCTGTCCCAACCGCTGACATTGCGGTCGCCGCGCATCTCCCGCTGCTCTACATGCGCGCCAGCGAGAGCGAGCTCGCGATAAAAACGGCGGCCGCCCTTTCTGCGTTCGATCCCTCGCGCGACGCGATCGTAGACCGATTCGTGTCCGACGTCGGCTCGCGGCGACGGGCAAACTGGGTGGCGAGAAGCTCACTCCTGCCGTGCAGCACAGCACGCAACGCTCGGTCGAGGGACGCGATTGCGTTCGGCGCGTGCGGAGTGTTCCGTCGAAAACTCTAGGCGGGTTGAGCGACTGCCGCGGGCTGCCTGATGCCGGCCCGGTGTATTCTGAGAGCAGCGATGCGCCGCCCGTCCATCGCAACGACCTCCATCTCTCCTCCCGGGATCGGTATCCGATCCCCCATGCGAGGGAGGCGTCCCAGCTTCGCGAAGGCGAACCCGCCAAGCGTTGTCCAGTCCCCGTCGGGGATCTGGATGCGGTAGTCGGACCGGACGTCGATCAGGGACAGAGATCCGGCGAGCTCCAGGACTCCATCCGTCACGATGGATTCGCGCGATGCGAAATCATATTCGTCGGCGATGTCTCCAATGACCTCCTCGACCAGATCCTCCATCGTGACGATGCCGGCAGTGCCCCCGTATTCGTCGAGAACGACGGCCATGTGCGCACGGGTCTTTCTCAGGTCGTCGAGCACTCGCTCCGCCGGGCGGCTGTCGGGAACGTACATCGGCTCGCGCACAAAGTCGGCGAGATTGAACGGAGCGTCGCCCGAGTGCAGCCACAAATCCTTGGCCAGGAACACGCCGGTCACGTCATCGAGTGATTCGCGGTAGACCGGATAGCGGGAGTACCGTTCGCGCCGCAGGATCTCCCAGACTTCTTCCTCCGTCGCTTCGATGTCCAGGGCCACTACCTCCGTTCGCGGGCGCATGACATCGCGCGCCTTCTTCTCGTGGAAGTCGAGAACTCCGGCGAGCATCGCGCGGTCGGACTCATCGAGCGTTCCACGGGCGTGCGCCTGCATCACCAGAAACCGAATCTCATCAGGGCTGTGTCCCGCCGGGTCATTTATGGGCTCGACGCCGAATATCCGGAGCAGGGAATTCGCGGCGCCATTGAAGACCCAAGTAAATGGAGCCATCACGCGCGAGAAGAGCAGAAGAGGGCGCACGACAGCGCGCGCGGTCCTTTCCGGACTCGTCAGCGCGATGGATTTGGGGGCGAGCTGCCCGAGCACGATGTGGAAGAAGGTCAGTATGAAGAAGGCCACTGGAACGGCAGCGACGTGCACTGCCGTCGGCGATGGATTCAGTCCAATCGCCCGAAAGAGCCGGTCGAATACCTGGGCCAGCACGGGCTCGCCAATCCATCCGAGGGCCAGGGAAGCGATGGTTATGCCGAGCTGAGTGGCCGCGATGTACCGGTCGAGATGCTGGAGCGCCGTTTGAACCGTTCGCGCGGCGCGATCGCCCTTGGCGATCATCTCGTCGAGCTTGCTGCGCCGGGCGGCGACGAGGGAGAACTCTGCGGCGACGAAAAACCCGTTCAGCGCGACCAGTCCAAGTACGACAATCATGCTGCTCACCGCCACTGCCATCGACGGAGGATCGGCGGCCTCCGCAGCAACTAGTCCAAGGACCATATGCTTGTAATCTATTCTATTCTATATAGTAGTAGAGACTTAGGTGCCTGCCTAAGCGTCTAATTGACGGCAGTGCCAAACCCCCGCATAAGGAACCCTTGCTACCGGCCGTCCCAATAACCCCCGCGGTTCCGCGGGCCGCCTTGGCCCTCTCCCGCCCCATTGGCGACGGGCGTGAGGGGGTCCTTCGAGTCCTTTATCTCGGCCGTCTGTCCCTGGCGACAGCGATCTTCATTGCCGCCATTGCCGTCTGGCGTCGTGCCGACAGCAGCGCGACACTGGTGGCAACACTTGCCTTCGTCTCGGCCCTCCTGTTCACCGCCGCTTCGATCTTCTACAGCGCCCGGAGGCAAGCCGCCCTCGCGGACACCTTTTTCTACGTGCAGGTGATTTTCGATCTGTTCCTCGTTACCACCGTCGTGCATCTCACGCAGACGGGCACCCCTTCTCTGCTCGCGCCACTATACATCCTGGTCATCGCGGTGAGCGCACTGGTGCTGCCGCCAGCCGGCGTGCTGCTGGTCGCCGGGCTCGGCGATGTGTTGTACTTCGGGGTGACGATCCTCGATCAGGCGACGGCGGTGGATCTGCCGGTGCTTATTCAACTCGGAATATTCGGCGCGGTCGCCCTCGGTTGCGGCTACATCGGCGCAAGGTTGCGTCAAGCGCACGCGGGACAGCAAGAAATGGCGGCCGAGCTTGCGGCATTCCGGCTGCGCGAGGCCGACATCGAGAGGTTGCATACACGAGCGGAACGGCTCGAAGCAGTCGCAGAGCTGAGCGCATCGCTGGCGCACGAGATTAAGAATCCACTCGCGTCGATCAGGAGCGCCGCGGAGCTGCTCGCGAAAGTGCCCGGTGCCGACGACGACACGCGAACGCTGACGACGCTCGTTCAGCGCGAGTCCGACAGATTGTCGCGATTGCTCTCGGAGTTCCTCGATTTTGCGCGGACCGGCGTTACCCGCGTGAGCAGGGTCGACCTCGTGGACATCGCACACCACGCCGCCGCGCTCGTCAGCGCGCACCCCGACAAACCCGACAACGTGACCATTCGCGAGCTGTTTCCTTCAACTCCGCTGGTCGTCGTTGGCGATGATGATCTGCTCCATCGCGCGATCTTCAATCTCCTCCTCAACGCGGTTCAGGCGTCCCCGCCCGGCGGCGAAGTTCGGCTCGAAGCCGCGGAGCTCGCTTACCACCAGCTCCCGGCGCAGGCCGAGCGCTTCACGCGCGGCGCGATGATGGTGCAGGTAACCGACCAGGGAAAGGGAATAGCCGATTCGATCAAGGAGCGGCTGTTTGAGCCTTTCGTAACCACAAAGACGAGTGGGACCGGACTTGGGCTTTCGATCGTACACCGTGCCGTCGAGGCGCACCACGGCTTCATCCTCGTCGGTCAAGATGGCAAGGGCGCTGGCACCAGGTTCACGGTGATTCTGCCCAGACTCGGCAGCGAAGGAGCCAAAAAGACCCCACGCGCCTCCGCCAAGAGCGAACAATGACAGCGGCAGCCACTTCGGCCCCGACAGTTCTCGTCATCGATGACGAGATGGGCATCCTCGACACGATTCGCATTCTCCTCAAGAACGAGGGGTTCATTCCCTACACGGCCCTCGGGGGGAAGAAGGGCCTCGAGCAGATCGCCGCGCTAAAGCCCGAGCTCATAATCACCGACGTGAGAATGCCCGACGTAACAGGCCTCGACATTCTGGCATCGGTTCGTGCTCACGACCCCGAAGCGGTCGTGATTCTGATGACGGCGCAGGCGAGCCTGCAGTCGGCGATCGGGGCGGTGAACAACGGCGCCTTCTACTACATCCAGAAGCCCTTCAAGAATGAAGAGCTGGTGACGATCGTTCGCCGCGCCGCCGAACACCGCAACCTGCGTCGCGAGAACAAAACGCTCAAGGCCGAGATGAAGCGTCGCGACAAGTCGGGACGCCCGATTGGCGCCAGCAAGCCCTGGCTCGACGCCCTGCACGTCGCGGAATCAGTCGCGGGCACTGACTCGACGGTTCTTCTACAGGGCGAATCCGGCACCGGAAAGGAAATCGTGGCGCGTTACATCCACGATCTCTCGGCGCGGGCGACCAAGCCATTCCTCTCCATCAACTGCGGAGCGCTGCCGGAGAGTCTGCTGGAGAGCGAGCTGTTCGGACACGTAAAGGGATCGTTCACCGGAGCGTCGCGCGACAAGGAAGGGTTGTTCTTCGCGGCCGGAGAAGGAACCTTCCTGCTCGACGAGATCGGAGAGACCACGCCCGCGACGCAGGTAAAGCTCCTGCGAGTGCTCCAGCAGCGCGAAGTGATTCCCGTCGGAGCGACCGAAGCGAAGCCGGTGACCGCAAGAGTGATTGCGGCCACGAACCGCGACCTCGAGGACGAGATCAAGCGGGGGAATTTCCGCAGCGATCTCTACTACCGGCTGAACGTCATTTCCATTGTATTGCCGCCGTTGAGGACTCGCCCGGATGATATCCCGCTGCTTTCGGACGCATTCCTCAAGCGTGCCGGCGAGGTCCGCGGCGAAGAGCCAAGGGTCCTGGCGCCCGACGCACTGGAGGCAATGCGGCGTTACTCGTGGCCAGGCAACGTGCGCGAGCTCGAGAACGCGCTCGAGCGAGCAGCGATTCTGGCCAAGGGGAACACGATTCCGCTTTCGGCGCTTCCGGAGCGAGTCGTCGAGCCAAAGGCGGACCCACTGGTCAGCGACGCCGTGCAGGCAAACCCCACTCTGGACACCATCGAGCGTGCCTACATCCTGTGGGT
>JBGPHO010000151.1:0-6692 GCA_041484425.1 Gemmatimonadaceae bacterium | reverse complement strand
GAAGGTGCAGTCGCGAGGGCGCTTGTCCTCGCGCCACCGGCGAAACTGCGCGGTGTGCCGGAAGCGATCGCCCTGCATGTGGTCGTACGCGACCTGGACGTCGAGCTCCGGACGGAGGGGCTCCCACGACAAATCCTTTCCCGCGCTCCATCGACTTTCCATACCAGGCCGGCGGTGCGGCTCGGCCTCGGCTGTTGTCTGGGCGTCTGCCCACGCGCGCCACGGATGCCCGTCGAGCGCATTCTCGCGGTACGGAGCGAGAAACGTCACGAGCTCGCGCCGTTTGACATTGGTGAAGCTCGCGCACACGCCGACGTGCTCCAGGTCTTCTCCGTCGTAGAGGCCGAGCAACAGGGAGCCGACGAGGGTTTTCTCACCTTGCTTGTGCCAGCGGAAGCCAGCGACGACGCAGTCGCAATCGCGCTCGTGCTTCACCTTGAGCATCACCCGCTTGTTCGGCTCATACGTTCCGGACTCCGCTTTCGCGACGACGCCGTCGAGACCCGCGCCCTCGAAGCGGCGAAACCAGTCTGCGGCGGTGGCCCTGTTACGCGTTGCCGGCGTCAGGTGAAGCGGTGGCTTCGCGCTCGAGAGCAGCGACTCGAGTCTGGCGCGTCGCTCGGCGAACGGCGTGTCGCAGAGACTTCGATCGTTCTCGCAGAGCAGATCGAAGAAGACGATGGACGCCGGGATCTCTCCGGACAATTTCTTCACCCGCGATTCGGCGGGGTGGAGTCGCAGCTGCAGCGTCTCGAACTCGAGCCCTTCGTTGCCCGCGATGACGATCTCGCCGTCGAGCACACAGCGTTCGGGTAGTTGAGCCTTTAGCGGATCGATCAGCTCCGGGAAATAGCGATTGAGCGGCTTCTCGTCTCGGCTCTGGATGAAGACCTCGTCGCCGTCACGGAAGAAGAGCGCGCGGAAGCCGTCCCATTTGGGCTCGAAGATCCATCCTTCACCCGGTGGGAGCTCGCCGACTCGCTTTGCGAGCATGGGGAGGACCGGCGGATTGACAGCGAGGTTCATATGGGAATCATACGCGCGTGCCCGTTTCGGTATGCGTTGATTTGAAACTTCACACCGCATGCCGCCGTTGGGTTAAAAACTAGATAATTAGTTAATCTTGGCCGAGAAGAGGTCATATTCATGTCTGAAACGGTATCAACGTTCCGCCTGTATCTGATGAGAGGCTTGTATCTGCTCATATGCGTGGGCCTCGGATCCGGGATCTGGCCATTGATGTTCAACCACAAGCCATGGGACCTGATGCATGGTGTTGCCTGCAGCCTGCTGGCGGCATTGTCGGCCCTGATGGCCTTGGGAATTCGATATCCGCTGAAAATGTTGCCCTTGCTGCTCTTCGAGCTGCTCTGGAAGGCAATATGGCTGGTAGCACTTGCGCTACCTCTTTGGCGCGCCAATCAATTGGACGCGAACACAATGGAGACGGTCCGGGGGTGCCTGATGGGGATCGTGTTGGTTCCGCTCGTCATTCCGTGGCCTTACGTTTGGGCGAATTCCGTGAAGAAGCCTGGAGATAGATGGGGGCGACTCGGGAGCCCCAGCGTGGCGTCGCTCCGGTTACCGGAGAAATTGAGATAAGCACAATCGCAGTCACCGAACAGCGTGCCAAAATTTCGCCGCGGTCAAGGCCAGAATCGCAGGCTTCCTGCCTCACACAGGCATATCTGATTTTCCGGTCCACGTTCTTTCCCCGCGTCATCGGCGGGCTGCTGGCAATTCAAGGATCGCTATACCTGACCAACAGCTTCGCGCACTTTGTGTCGCCCGCGGCCGGGGATCGCGTGTTCCCATTCCTCGCGCTCTCGGGCATCGCGGAAATATCGTTCTGCCTCTGGCTCCTTTTCGTCGGAGTGAACGTACAGCGGTGGAGGGAGCAAGCGGGGTTATTGGTGCCCGGTCAAGTCGCCTAGCTTCCGTAACCTGACCGACGCGTCGCTCGCGATAATCTGGCGTAGCCATCCGAGATGACCGGACCCATAGATCACGAGAATCTTCTCGTTCGGAGAATCGATCAGCGCGACGATATTGTGATAAATCCGAATATTTCTCTGACACGAGGCCCCTAAATCAGATCCTGCATAGTCAAAGGGATCCTTGCGGATTATTTCGGTCATTTTGTTTTCCCGATCGGCGTCTAACGCCTCGCGAGGATCTCGCGCAACCCACGCTGCCGGCGACGACTCACCGGGATGGAACGACCCGAGGTGAGCACGATGGTCCTGACGCGCGTCCGCGCGATCGAACGAACGGTGTGGATCCGGCTGAGCGGCACCAGCCACGATCGATGAACGCGCGCGAATCCCCATGACGCGAGTTGTTTCTCGAGTACATCCAGGGATCTCCGGACCAGGACGCGCCGCTGGTCGATCCAGACCGCGGCGTAAACACCATCTGCCTGGATACACTCTACTCGATCGATGGGAATGACCACGTCCGCGTCGGCGACGCGCGCCACCAGCGGCGCCGGGGGAGCCGCGGCATGAGCGCGCGCGAGCCGCGCGCGCTCGCGAACGCGGGCTAGCGCGCGATCCAGCCGCGCGGGGCGGACGGGCTTCGTTAGGTAGTCCACCGCCTCGGTTTCGAAGGCGGGAAGCGCGAATTGCTCAAACGCGGTGACGAACACGATGAACGGCGCTGCGCTCGAGGCGCCCCACTGGCGCGCCGCCGAGAGGCCTGAGCGCTCCGGCATTTGTATGTCGAGGAAAACGACGTCGACGTTCCCGAGTGCTTGCTCTGCTTCGGCGGCGTCGCGGCATTCCCCGACAATCTCGACATCGGGGATTGCCGCCAGCAGTTGGCGCAGCGCAAGCCGTGAGAGGCGCTCATCATCCACGATCAGTGCGCGGAGGGCCGCCACGAGTCAGCTCCGAAATTCCATGTCGGGCGCCGACTTGAGCGGAACCGCGATGTCCACAACAGTTCCAGTCCCCGTCGCCGGGGCGCCGAGGCGAAGCGATGCTTCGCGGCCGTACAAGTGTTCGAGGCGCGCCCTCGCATTCGAGACGCCGTAACCTGTGGCACTTCGTTCCGCCCACTCCGCAGGTAGGCCAACCCCATTGTCCGCGATGCGAACGCGAAGATGGTACTCGTCTCGCGCGAAAGTGACCGCGATCAGCCCGCCCTCCCGACGGTCCTTCAATCCATGCTTGATCGCGTTCTCGACAAATGGCTGAAGTAGAAAAGTCGGTACCATCAGATCCTGCAGCCCATCGGCATCCTCGAGATGCACAGTCAGTCGATCGCCAAATCGCAACCGCTCGATCCCCAGGTATTGGCGCGTGAACTCGAGCTCCTCATCGAGTCGGACCTCAGCCGCCGAGCTCGTACGTAGCGTGGCGCGTAAGAGATCACTCAACATGATCAACGCGTCAGCTGCTTCGACGTTCTCGTGTGCCCGTACCAGCGCGATCACGGCATTCAGCGTGTTGAACACAAAATGCGGTTGTAGTTGGGACCGGAGCGCGCTGAGCTTCGCCTTCTCCAATTCCACCGAGAGCTTCTCGGCGATTCGCGTCCGCGCCAACGAATCGGCGTGGAAGAACTCCGCCGTACGGATGCCGACCACGGCAGCATACACGACGATCCCTGCCGGAAGCAGGGTAACGAACCAGAAGACAAACACCCTGGAGAGTTGCTCCGGATGACCGGACACAAATGGCGTGAGGACGGTGATGGTGGCCGCTTGCACACCTGTGGCCGCGATCCCCGCAACGAGATGCAGGGCGAGACGTCGCACGTCGACAGCACGCTGCATGCGCCACCGTTCCGCCAGTCGCTCAATCACCGGAGTAATGAGTGCCCACGTATACCACGCAGCCAAAGCCGCCGCGACAACGCGCCAAGTGACCGGCGCACCGGTCATGCGTAGCGTGACTATGGCGTATACACCGGCAAGCAGCGCGGGGAGCGCCCACGCCAGCGCGATGCTCGACGCTGTCCAACGGGGAGGTAAGCTGCTAGCGGCAATCGAGTCGGCGCGTGTCACCCAAGTAAAATGGGCCGCCGGTCCGTCGAATGGAACAATCGCGCCAGGAATGGACCGCTCGAAACTGAATCTGCGCCGCTCACAACACCGCGCGCTCCGTCTCGAGGGGGAGCAGCTATTGTCGAGCATCGGCCCACATTGAGGAAAGTCTCATGCTTGCAGCTCGCTCGTTCACGATCATGGTCATCGCCCTTGGGTCAAGCTCCGGAGCACAGTGTCCGCCGCCTGCTGGCCTGTCGAGCGAAGTGGCGGCGGCACCGTGGAAAAGTTGGGGCCGCGATGCAACCAACGCACGGTATCAACCGGCGGCGCTCGCAGGGCTCTCGGCGTCGAACGTGTCGCGCCTGAAACTCAAATGGGCCTTGAACCTCGGGCCGATTACCGACGCGCGGGGGCAGCCGACGTTAGCGGGCGGAACCGTATTCGTCGCGACACCAGCCGGAGAGCTCTTCGCGCTCGACGCCAGGTCCGGATGTATTCAGTGGCGCTATAAGGCCGAGGGTCCGCTACACGGCGCCGTGGCCGTTGCGCGCGGCGACGGCACGCCTGCCGTCGCGGTATTCGCTGATCAGAAAGCGAACGCGTACGCCGTCGATGCATCGTCCGGGGAACTCATGTGGCGGGCGCACCTCGATGACCACCTCACGGCGCGCGTCACCGGATCGCCGCAAGTCGCCAATGGAGTTGCTTACATACCCGTCTCCTCGTACGAAGAAGTGATGGCGCTCGCACCGAAGTACGAGTGCTGCACGTTTCGCGGAAGTGTCGTAGCGCTCGACCTGAAGTCGGGACGCCGCCTGTGGAAGACATTCACAATCGCGGACTCGGCGCTGCCAACTACCCTGGCCAAAAACGGCGTGCAGCAGCGCGGCCCGTCCGGGGCCGCGATCTGGTCCGCGCCGACCATCGACGCGCGTCGCGGCGTGCTGTACGTGTCGACGGGCAACAATTACTCAGACCCGGCAACAAACACGAGCGACGCGGTACTGGCCATGGACTTGAAGACCGGCGCCATGCGCTGGTCCAAACAGCTCACGGCGAACGACGCCGAGAACGTCGGTTGCGACGTTCCCGGCAAGCCAATGTGTCCCGCCGCCGACGGCCCGGATGCGGACTTCGGGCAGCCGCCGATCCTAACGAAGCTGCCCACCGGCAGGCCGGCGCTCCTCATTGCACAGAAGTCCGGCATGGCGTACGCGCTCGACCCGAATGCGCACGGCGACATTCTGTGGCAAACGCGCATTGCCAAGGGTGGAAGGCTCGGCGGGAGTCAATGGGGCTCGGCGACTGACGGGCGCCAGATGTACGTGGCAGCGTCCGACCTTAAATTGCGCTTCGTACCAGATTCTGGTCCACAGGGCTATCACTTGGAGCCCGACGCGAAGGTGGGCGGCGGGCTAACCGCACTCGACCTGGTCACTGGTAAAGTCCGATGGGCCTCGGCCCCGATTCTCACATGCGCGAATCGGAAAGGGTGTTCGCCGGCACAGTCGGCCGCGGTAACGGTGATCGACGGCGTCGTCTTCTCAGGATCCATTGACGGTCATCTTCGCGCGTATTCGACTGCGACGGGCGCGGTGCTTTGGGACTACGATGCCGTGCGCGAGTTCACGACCGTCAACGGCCCGCCGGGACGAGGGGGATCGTTCGACGCGAGCGGAGTCGCCGTGTCGTCGGGCATGGTCTTCGTGTCGTCAGGGTATGGCCTGTGGGGCGGCACACCGGGAAACGTGTTGCTGGCTTTTTCGCTCGACGGCCGATAGCGCGCGCAGTCAACGCGCCACCTCCCGATATCGGCTTCACAAAAAATCCCGCATTAGCCAAAAGCCAATGCGGGATAATTGGTCCATGTTCGCTCTACTGCTTCGTCACCTCCGTGTAGATCTCGTCTCGATGCAGGCCGCTCCCGAAGATAGAGTTAAACGCTTCCTGAACCACGCGTCGCTTGGTCGAGTCAAGATCCGGTAGTCCAGCAACCCGCCGGACTTCTTAGCCTCGTCGACCCATGGCAGCGTGTACGTTCGGATCAGCTTGTCAGGCTATCAACTTTCGGCCAATCTACCTGGTAGTAGGACACCGTCCAGAAGGTCTATTGCGCGGATCCGGCTTGCTGCCCAGGCGAGCGTGTCGGCACGACAGCGGTTAAGGAGAGAGCGAGTACGATGGTCATCTGCTGACGGCGCATACACACCTCCTGAAAGTGCGGTGGCCGGTGTGGGACGGGCGAGACGTCCACGCCCCAGCGGGCCAGTCGCGGTTGGCTGCGCAAGATGATGCACCGCCATGGGCTCTGGGGCAACGGAATTTTAGTCATTCCGCCTGGGCGAATTGTTGGGCACATTCAGTGATTCGTTTCGTGACTCGACCCATGCTTCTCAATCGGCTTTCCTTTGTCGTCCTCGCGATTTGTTTCGCGTGCACAAGCGCGAAGCCCGCCTCAGAGTCTCCTGCCAGCGCGCACCCGACACGTGTCGTCGGCTATTTCGCGTCGTGGGGTGTGCGAAGCAAGGGAACTCGCATCGCTGATCTGCCTGCGAAGGATCTGACACACATCTTCTACGCGTTCGCGAAAATCGGAAGCGACGGTCGTGTCACACTCTTCGATCCTTGCGCGGATGTCGGCGCCTGTGATTCACCTCCAACCGTCGGCACCGGCGGAAATTTCACCGAGCTCGAGCGTCTG
>JBGPHO010000150.1:0-6704 GCA_041484425.1 Gemmatimonadaceae bacterium | reverse complement strand
TTCCGCCAAGAACCATCGGTTCCAAAGAGGAATCAGGCGTTTTTTGGCACCCGCCCTGCAAAGCCAGTAAATCGTCAGCAGGCAGGCGCGTGGAAAGGGCACAGGAGAAAACGGCGTGAGCTATCGGACCTTTATCGACTCCGGGGGGAAGCGGTGGGAAGTCTGGCTGGTGACGCCGGCTGCCGCGGAGAGGCGCAAGGCTGACCGTCGCGCGGCGGGCAGTGGAGTCGACGATTTCCCGGGTTATTCAGACCGGCGGCGCGTCCGCGAACGGCGGAAGAACCCATTCAAGCGCAACGTGGAAGTTGCGAGCGAGTACAGCGGGGGTTGGCTCTGTTTCGAGGGCGACGGCGAGAAGCGGCGCCTCGCTCCGGTGCCGGACGGGTGGTATGAAGCGGGGCCCGACCGATTGGCCACGTGGCTTCAAGGCGCGAAGCGCGTTGTCAAATGTGCACCGTGATATAGATTCAGCCGCTCGAAGCGCTCCGACTCTCCCTCAACCAGGCCCGCGAGCAGCAATCGCCCAAATGCGCCAGATCCTCCGCGAACGCGACGCGATGACTTGCCGGTCCTGTAGCAACGAGGAGCGCGCGTCCGAAGGCTACCCTTGCGAGAACTGCGGGACGTTCATCTGCATCATCTGTACGTTCCGGGGCGTCGTCACCTGCCGAAAATGCGACGAGCAACGCGCCGACCCGCGCAACAAACGGAGCGCCTGAGCATCCGCTGCGATTGACCGCTTCCACTCCCTCATCAACGACGCGAGAATGAAAAAACTTTCCAGGCTCTATTTTGTCGGGCTCGTCATTTGTCTACCCCTGGCCGCCCACGGCCAGGAGAAGCAACGGTTCGCGAACATGGACGAGGCGATGCAGGCGGGCGCCATTCTCTACGGCCGGCAGGGCCCGCGGAATGTGAACTGGATAGAAGGGGGAATGCGTTTCTCCTACACGGATCGCGATGCCCGCACGGGTACGCCGGTCATTCGAGCCTACGACCCCCCCAGCGGCAGAGACACCGTTCTCTTCGCCACCGCGGGCCTCACGTTTCCGGGAACGAATCGGCCATTCAGCTACGACGCGTTCGAGTGGGCGCAGGACTCGAGGCATCTTGTCTTCCGATCGAATTTCCAGCCGATCTACCGCAACTCGGGGCTTTCCGATTTTTACATTTACTCGCTCGCTGACCGCGGCATGCAGCTCGCCACCAAAGGGGCGAGAACCGGTGAGCTCTCGCCCAATGGCGCGATGCTCGGATTCGAGCGAGGCGGTGACATGTACGTCACCGATCTCACGACGCACCAGGAGAAGCGGCTGACGCGCGATGCATCGGAGCATATCTACAACGGCCACTTCGATTGGGTATACGAGGAGGAGTACGGGCTCGCACAGGCGTGGAAGTGGTCGCCCGAGAGCCGTTACATCGCGTACTGGCAGCTGAACGACTCGGCGGAACCCGAGATCCAGATCTCCGACTACTCGGGCCTGCATCAAGAGTGGCAGAAGCTGCACATTCCGCAGGTCGGCGACTCGAACGCAGCGGTGCGCATCGGCGTCGTGAACGTATCCACGGGCCAGAATGCGTGGCTCGATACGGGTGAGAAGGGCGAGTTCTACGTTCCGCGCATTTACTGGACGAGCAGACCGGACACCCTCGCCGTGATCACGCTCAACCGCCCCCAAAACGTGATGAAGCTCTTCTTCTTCGATGTGAAGACAGGCGGGCGACGTCAGGTGATGACCGAGACCTCGAAGACTTGGCTCGACGTCTACGACTTCTACGCGAGCGTCAATGACATGATGACGTTCCCGTCCGATTCGCACGAGTTCTTCTGGCTCTCCGACCGTGACGGATTCCAGCATCTCTACCGCTACGACTATTCCGGAAAGCTCGTCAACCAGGTGACTAGAGGAAACTGGAGCGTGACGCGCGTCGAGGGGAGCGACGCCAAAAAGCAGACGATCTACTACACGTCGACCGAAGCGTCACCTCTGCAGCGCCAGCTGTACTCCATTCGATTCGACGGCACCGATCAGCACCGGATCACGACGGCGGAAGGAAATCATCGGATCAACATGTCGCCGACGGCGACGTTTTTCCTCGATCGTTACTCGTCGCTCAGGCAGCCGACTCAGGTGGAGCTCTGGGCCGCTTCGGGCCAGAAGCTGCGCACCCTCGAGAACAACGCGCAGTTGACGAAATGGCTCGAAAGCCACGCCTACTCGCCGGCCGAGATCTTTTCGTTCACGACGTCCGACGGGACTCGCATTGACGGCAGCATCGTCAAGCCGATTCCGTTCGATCCCAACAAGCACTACCCCGTGATCTTCGACATCTACGGTGGCCCGGGGTCGCAGCAGGTCTACGATGAGTTCGCAACCAGCAGCTGGACGCAGTGGCTGGCGCAGGAGGGCTACATCGTCGTCGGCGTCAACAACCGCGGGACCAACAATTACGGCAGCGCGTTCATGAAGGTGGTATACAAGCACCTCGGCAAATACGAGGCGCTCGACTTTGCGGAAGCAGCGCGATATCTGGCGAAGCAGTCGTACGTCGATTCAAAGCGCGTGGCGATCATAGGCACCAGCTACGGCGGCTACAGCACGGTGTTCACGATGGAGATGTATCCTGAACTGTTCCCGGTGGGAGTGGCGAACTCGGCGGTCGGTGACTGGCGACTCTACGACACGATCTACACCGAGCGGTACATGAGCTTGCTCAGCGACAACCTGAGTGGATACGTCGAGAGTGCGCCGATCGAGCAGGCGCCGAAGATGCGCGGCAATCTGTTGCTCATCCACTCGATGATGGACGACAACGTGCACCCACAGAACACGATGCAGCTGCTGACGGCGCTGACCAACGCCGGTCGTGACGCCGAATTGCGCATCTATCCGCCGGGCCGGCATGGAGCCGCGTACAACGCGATGAGCTTCCGGCTCATTCGGCAGGCGACGGACTCGTATCTTGCGCGATACCTAAAATCCGGCAATCCGCCGACGCTCGCTCCGGCGCGATAGCACCGGGACCCTTTACAGACTCAGAACCGGCTGAACTGCGCGAAACAGCCCACCACCGGAAGGGATCTGGTGGTGGGCTGTTTTGCGATCTCTAAGCGAGACTACTTGCGCGCGTCCTTTCGAATGTCGCGCACGTCTCCGCGTCGGTCCTTGCGATCCTGACGGAGGTCCTTGCGATCGGTCTTCACTTCCTTGGCGTCCTGCTTGGCTTCCTTCTTGTCGCCGGCCTTGATGTCCGCCTTCACCTCTTTGCGGTCCGCGGCGACTTCCTTGCGATCCGAGCGAATTTCACGGTTATCGGCACGGACATCCTTGCAGTCGGCGGTTGCCTTCGGGTGGTTCTTGCACCAGGTGGCGAGTTTTGCCCTGGTCAGGTGCGGTGGCGCCTTTAGCGCGGCCTGAGTGCCCTGCGCCGAGGCCTGTGAGCTGACTGCCAGAACCATCGCGGCGGCGAACGCCGCAAGCTTCGCTTTCGACATCTCTTGTCTCCTTGCTCTGACGGGGATCGATTTTTCGGGTGGGCGCATTCGCGCTCCGTTCAGCATGAGAGACGCACTACCGGGCCGGATGTTAACGGTTGAGGTTGAAAGCGTGGTTGCGGCGTTCGTTCGGGTGACCAAAAGGTCACAGGTACATGTAGGTACAGCCGTGTGTTTGAGCCTGGTTGATTGCAACGACCATTGCCGGCACCAGGTAGACTCCTGGGAGCATGTTTGCTTCGAACTCTTTCCGAAGGGCCGCCGTCTTCTCCCCGCCGCCGCCCAGAATTCCCATCCAGACGTTGAACGCGTTATTGCAAAGGATGAACACCGCGCCCCGCTGCTGTAGTGCCGAGATGGATGCGTCCGTCGGAATCGGGATCGGCGCGCCCGTGACGGAAAGGGCTTGAGCGCCGGCGGGCGGAGTGTAGAACACGTTCTCCTTTGCGGGCGCGTTCGTCGCATCCATCACCTTGAGCGGATTGGCAAGTCCATACTTCGCCCACATCGCGTCGTTGAAGCCGAGCATCGTCGTCATTCCGTACAAACTGACAACGGCGGTGACGTCCGGATGCTTGACGTTGTACGTATCGCGCATGGTGTTGAGGTAGTTCCGGACATGCAGCAGGCCCATACCGTTCTCGTGGTTCGGCATGTCGAAGACCTGGCGATGCTTGCCCGTGACGGCGGTCAGCCATTTGTCATTAGGAATCACATCGCTGCGCGTTTTGCGCTCCGCCGCGAAAGCGGACGGGATCGAGCCGGTGAGGCCGAGCGCGACTGCACCGGCCGCAAGCCTGCCAAGGAACTCTCTGCGCTTTGGGAGTGAGGATTCGCTCATCGTGGTTTCTCCTTGGGATTGGTGGGTGGTAGAACGTGATAATCGGCGTCCTCGGGCTTGCCGCCCCGCGGCCAGTCGCGCGCCTTCGCCGGGAAATCAGGGCGTGGGCGCGTGTTGACATAGGTAGCGACATCGAACGCCTGCTGCGCACTGAGACGTTGCGCGCGATCGATCGGCATGAGCGCGTGAATGAATGCCGCGGCGGTGTTGATTCGCGCCATTCCGGCTCCGACATTGTACGAGCGTGGTCCCCATAGTGGTGTAGCGAGCGTAGTGCCCTGGCCAGTAAGTCCATGGCACCGTGCGCACGTCGTTGCGAAAATGGCGGCACCGCGAGCGGGATCGCCCTTGAGCGGCTGAACCCGCGGCAAACCCTGTCCCTCCGTCTCCGCGCCGACCGGTATGCCGCTCGAGAGAAATGCGAAATAAGTGACGATGTCGCGCATGTCTCCGCCCGTGGGGGCGAGCGCTCTGCCATTCATGCTCCGACGGAAGCAGTCGTTGATCCTGTCCTCGATCAAGTCGACTTTGCCGCTGCGCGCACGGAATTGCGGGAACCGCGCGAAGCTGCCGACCCACGGCATCGCGTCCGGGCGCAGACCGCCATCGAGATGACAACTGGCGCAGCGGAGAGAATTGCCGACGTTGTGCGGAAGGCTGTCGCGCGTCGCCAGAAGAAGTGCGCGTCCTCGGAGCGCCGATGCCCGGTATGTGCTGTCTTTCAGCTCGTCAACGGTTGGAACGCGGAAGGGAAGGCGCGGCTTCGGGGCCTGTTGCGCAAACACGGAAGATTCGGGGCGAGCTATCACTCGCCCGACTGCTGCGAGCAAGAGCGCGGCAAGGAGAGCTTCTCCGACAAGGAATCGAGGACGCAGCGTTACCTCCGCATGGCGAGCGTGAGACGGAATCGACGAGGCAGAATACCACCTCTGGGCGTCACATGTTCGTAGCGTTTTCCGGCTGGACCAGGAGTCCATCCGGGATCACGCCTGGCTCCCTATGGGCCAGCGCCTTCGCCTCGCAGGAATCTCCGATTTAGGGGGTTGTCGCAATCAGCGCAAGTCAGATTGTTTCGGCAGGTCCAGCCGCGGATCTTCAGGACACCCCGCGCCAGCCACGTGAGGATCGGCTCGCGTGCTGGCTGATCGTCAGCATGTCGGACACGCGGCGCCTGAGAGAGCGCTGGCTCTGCTCGATCGTGATGAGCTGGAACCTGATTTTCTCGCCCGGACGGCGCTGTGCCAGGATCGGAAGATCCGCTTCGCTGACGACGGCGATCTTGGCGTAGCCGCCAATGGTTGGTGCGTCGGCCATCAGCGCGATCGGGAGTCCGTCGCCCGGAACCTGAATTGCGCCCGGGCAGGCGGCCTCCGAGGGGAGCATCCCGAGAGAGTTTCCGAGGGCGGGGCCCTCCAGCTTGTAGCCGGTGCGATCGGACGCGGTGGAGATTCTGTAATCGCTTTCGGTCAAGGTGCGCCAGACGGATTCGTCGAACAGATTTTCCTGGGTGCCCGCGGTAACGTGAACGATCTCGCTGTCGTAGCGCGGCATCAGGTCGGCGGCGGAATGGAATCCCTCAGCCGGTCGAATGGCCGGCCTCGCACCAAGCGCGACCGAATCTCCGCTCCTGAGGATCCGTCCTCCATATCCTCCGAAGCGTCCGGGGAGGTAAGTGGATCGACTACCGAGCAGGACTGGCACGTCGATGCCTCCGTCGCAGGCGAGATAGAGAAAACGGCCGCTCGTGATTTGCTCGACCGTGAATTCGTCACCGGCCCGCGCGCGGGTTGTCGTGCACGGAGCGACGACGCTTCCCGAGAGCGTCGCACGCGCGGTTGCGCCGCCGATCGCAAATAAACAATCCCGATCGAAGCGAATGGCCCCGCCGCCGAGCGCCCATTCCAACGCCGCCGCGTCGAGAGAATTCCCGACGATGGCGTTGACGGCGCGGATCGCGAACAGGTCCATCGCGCCGCCACGCGGCACTCCGAATGAGCGCGAATGCATTCGTCCGCCGTTCTGCACCGTGATGTACGGCGGCGCGCGCACGATCGTGATCATGCCACCCGCTCGAAGCGCACCGTATCACCTGGGGCGAGAAGCGCGGGCGCCTCACGCGTCGGGTCGAACATCACGGTCTGCGTGGTGCCGATGATGTGCCAGCCGCCCGGCGTATCGAGCGGATAGACGGCGGTCTGCGCCGCCGCAATGGCGACGCTACCCGCCGCAACTCGGGGGCGGGGCTGCGCGCGGCGGGGCAGCCGCAACGATGCGTCGAGCTCGCTCAGATACGCAAAACCCGGGACGAATCCGAGCAGGTCGACCGTGTAAGCCCTTCCGGCGTGGCGCGCGATGACGTCTTCC
>JBGPHO010000149.1:0-6725 GCA_041484425.1 Gemmatimonadaceae bacterium | reverse complement strand
TTGGTCGGGAGACCGGCGGTCGACCATGTCTGGAACGTGTTGAAGTTGAAGAACGCTTGCCGGTAAACCCTGGTCGGGGTGCTCATCTGCAGCGCGAACCAGTTGCGGAACATCTGCTCGTCGGCGCGCGACTGGAACCCAACGTCGTTCGACTCGAATCCCGGCGAAAATCGCTGGTACACGCTCTGGAATCGCGTAACACCGCCGCCGAATTTGCTGATCGTCAGCCGTTCGGCGTTTCCGGTGAGCGACGTGCGGGTCGGATCGAACCCAATGTCGTCGTCCGGACGCTGGTAACGGTGCACGCCGTCCAACTGCGTCGACGCGATTGCCTCCCGCGATCCACGGACCAGGCTGCCGGCCACGTACGCCGTGAGCTCGTACTTCTTGTCGAAAAAGCGCTTTCTGAGATCGATTCCGCCCGTGTAGGCGCCGCTCCGCAGATACGGCGCGCTCTGTGGATCGAGCGCCCGATCGACGGCCGTGAACATCGCCCCCAGATCACCAGAGCCGCCGAAGAGGGATTGCTGCAATCTCGCGACGCTGTAGTTCGTGCGGGGCTCGATCGTCGCGCCCTGAGCGCCCTGCTCGCGCTGCGTCACCGCATCGAGCAAGCCGACAGAGAGACCACGTCCCAGGCGCCCGCCGATCTTCGCCGCGCTCAAAATCGTCGTGTTGGTGGGGCTCGTCTCATCTCCATAGACGCCGGCGAGCTGCGGCGACCTGCCGATGCGCCGCGAGTAGAAGAGTCCGGTACACTGCGTATCGATGTCACCGCAGGCCGTGCGGAAGCTGAATATTCCAGCTCCTTCGAGGAAGAAGGGTCGTCGCTCCTCAAAGAAGCTCTCGAACGCAGAGAGATTCAGAACTGCCGGATCGGCCTCGACCTGACCGAAATCAGGATTTATCGTCGCGTCGAGCGTGAGGTTGGACGACAAGCCGTACTTGAGGTCCGCACCAGCCGCCATCGACTGCGGATGATTGTATGAGGAGCCGCTCGGCAGCGTCTCGTTCTTGGTGACGACGTAAGGCATCACCTCGAGGCGGCGCGGCGACTGGAGATCGCGGATTCCGGCGAGATCGCCCATCTGGGAGAAGTAGCCCTGCTTTTCCTTGTCGTAGAGCGGCCAGCTGATTCTTGCACTCGTCCGCGCGACATCCCGCACTACCATGAACCCGAAAGTGTGGTCGGGATTATTGTTGAACCGGAGCTGACTGAATGGAATCCGGAACTCGGCGACCCAGCCGAGGGAGTCGATCCTGGTCGCTACGTCCCAGACGCCATCCCAGGTCGGATCTTCATTGTTGTCGTCATAGACGTAGTAGTCGCGCTTCACTCCCGCGGGATTGACGCAGAATTCGTAGCCGGTGCGCCGATCGTGGTAGGAATCGATCATCAGCTTGATCTGCTCCGACTGCGTGCGCACATCGCGCCGGCTCAGGAGCGAGACGATGCTGTCCGGCGCCGGGTCGTACATCCGCGCCAGCACATAGAGGTTCTTGTCGTCGTACGTGACGCGCACTTCCGTCTTGAAGCGCGTCTCGGCGCCCTTCTTCGGCTCGTACTCGAGGAACTGATCGACAACCTGCGCGGTTTGCCAGGCGGGATCGTCGGTCTTTCCATCGAGAATCGGGGCGGTGGTCGCGCGGCTCGCCATCGCCGACGTGGCGGTGGCTCGGGAGGCGATCTCGCGGCCGTCGAGGCCTGACTTGCTCGCGTTATCGGACGCGACGACGCGTGACACTACACTTTCCGGGGGCGTTGGAATCTGCGCCAGAGTGACAGCGGGAATCGCGGTCATGCTGAAGACGACGAGGATCTTCATAAACGATGTGATTTGGCGTTGGCCTCGTGTGGACGGGAGAGGCCGGAACAACGGGATCGAGATTAAGACAGCGCCACACCGGAAATGGTTTAGCCGATCAATAGTTTCTTGTCTGGCGGGCCCTCGTCAGTCTCCATGTCGCGAATCTCTACGGCGAGGTCCTCGGGTGCTCGCGACATGAGCCCTGCAGCTCGAGCCGGTGCGCCCTTGAAGCTGCACCGTGAGCCATCGGGTTTCCGTTCTGGCGTTGATTCGACAAATTCCTGTTTCATGACGCAGAACTTCCCGTACGCGACCTACCTCGATATCCGCTATCCGCCGCTCGAGGTCATCGACGTTCCCGCGATCGTCGGTGCGGTGACAGACCAGTGGTACAACCAGACGCTGTGCAAGGTCAACGATTCGGTTGTGCGGCTCGGCGTGATGCAGGGCGAGTATCACTGGCACAAGCATGACGACCTGGACGAGTTCTTCTACGTGGTCGAAGGGAAATTCCTGATCGATCTCGAGGGCCGCACGGTGGAGCTTGGTGAGCGGCAGGGATTCGTTGTTCCGAAAGGAGTCGTCCACCGCACGCGCGCGCCGAAGCGGGCGATAATCCTAATGGTGGAGGGGGCGGGGATAGTTCCTACGGGGGATTGAGACGACTGAGAAAACCAACTTCGAACTGATCAAGGTAGGAGGAGCGAGGTACTAGGTACGAGGTAGGAGGTAAAAACCGACACGTGGCGCTTCTACCTCGCACCTCGCACCGTGCACCTCGCACCGTGTACCTCGCACCCCCCACCTAGCTCTTCTCGAAGTTCTCTACTCGCTGTTGCAAATTCCAGTTGCAAATTCTACCGTGCGCCGAGCTGAAAATCGTGCTCCAGCACCATGTTCGCGGGAAAACCGAGCTTCTCCTGCACGGTGTTCTTTCCGGCCATCCCGACCTTCGCCGTAATCTGCGCGTTACGCGTGAATCCGCACATCATATAGGACCCATCGCTGTTGGAGTCGGTCTCGACGGTCCGCTGCTGGTTGGTGGACACCAGCCGGCCATTCTGCTCCACCCAGAGGATCTGCCAGGTCGCCCATACGTGAGCCCGCGGTACCGGCCGGCCCGCTGCGTCTCTCACGTAGCCGGCCATGAACCCCTGCGCCTCCGTCCCGGTTTCATTCTGCCCGCAAAGGCGTTTGCGTAGCGATCCGTACGATGGAATGATCACCGACGCCCGGCCGCGCGTCCCCGCCGGCATCGAGATGGACTGCGCGCGTTCCGCGATGTGGAATAGTCGCAGCCGCGGATGCTCGAAAACGAGGGTGTCCTGGAGCGCTCCGTCGATCGCGAGCTCGTACCCTCCGCCAGAACTCGTTTGCGTCTTGAAGCGACCGCCGCCGGTCGATACCTGGACGCCGCTCAACGCCCTGCCGGTTGTGCTGTCGTACACGATGCCCGAGAGCATCGACCGACTTGCGGCGGGGGGCGAATCGACCGCCGGTGCGCTAGCGGGCGACGGCGGTGCGGCAGCGCCCGTTGAGACCGGCGACGGTGGTGCGGCAGCGCCCGTTGAAACGGGTGCGGTCCCGGCTGGACGCGCTGCCCCTCCGACTTCCTGATATCCGACCAGACTGTCGCGCGAGACGGCCGGCGAGCCGGCGTCGGTCGAATTCACGCGCGCGACGCGCGGCATCCTGATGTACCAGCGCGGGACGATCCACTGCCCGCCCGCCAGCTGCTGAAACTCGACTCGGCCCGAAGTTCTCGCGATACGCAAAGGAATCGGCAGGTTCACGTAATCGAAGTTGAGTGAGCGAAGCGCGTTCGCCTTTGGATCGAGCCAAAGAACGCCGGTGAGCTCCGGTTGCCCCACTATCCTTGCCGGCTTGAACTCGAGCCCCGTTAGTCCGGTCTCCGGACCGTAGCCGCGAATCGCCGCGTAGCAGTGCGCCCTTACGAACTGATCCGACAGCATCGTCGCCGCATCGGGTGGGCGATAGACGTCGTTGTTGGACGCTTCGCCACGCCTGGCAGAATCGAGCTGATCCCACGAGATGCCCGTCGCCGGGCGGCGCGAGATTCGGGTGCGCTGCTCAGAGCGCTCGGAAAGGACTGCCAGGTTTCGATCGAGTACGCGCTCATACAGGTCGACGTCGAGAGGCACCAGGCCCTGTGCTTCGGTCATCGCGCTGGCGGTCAGGGCCTTCTTCAGCTCCACCCACAGATCGCCGGCGGGAGTTCCCGGACCGGTGAGCTGCTGGCAGGCCGTCTCGCTTCGCGGCATGATCGGCGCCGGGGTTCTTGTCGGCGCCATTCCCGCGCGGACCAGTACCGGTCGATCACCAAGGTGGAGCTGCACCGACAACCACGTATCGTATCCAACCTTGTCGGCGCGCACGCGATAGGCGCCGTTCGAAGGAGCGAGAAGGTCCGTACGTCCGATCTGATTGCTGAAGCCGCCGCCGAGTGATGTGACCGCCGCCGAATCGAGGAGCGCGACGTTGGCGCCCACAATGGGCTTACCTGTCGATGCTTCGACGACTTCGACGCGAACCTCCTGTGCGCCGGCGTGGCCGCCGGCCACGAGAATTGCCGCAGTTAGAGCGATTGACCGCAGTTGCATGAGTCCAGCGATAGGGGAGCATGATGAGACGCCAGGCCCGAGCGAGGCTCGGCCTGCTCTAAGGACGCTTCACTTGGCGGGGGGTTTTGCTTTTCCCGGGCACCCCTGAAGTGCTAACTGCAACTGAAGACTGCCTGCCGGGGGCTGTCGGCGTGACGGCTGGGGCTACGAGCCGGCTCTAGATGGAAATGGGGCCGCCCGAAGGCCTTCGCGGGCACGCCCGTCGCCCCTGGCGGGTAGTCTTCACTTGCCCTTCTCCGACTTCAGCTCGACCTCGGAAGCCAGATCCGAATCTTTATCTCCAAAATGAGTGACCGCCCGAGCTTGGGCCTCGTCAATTCGGGGGACAAACATGTCCCCGAACTCGAGGGGAGGGAGAAGTTGTCGTCTAAAGTCGTCCGGTCAATCGCGCTGCTCGCGCTCGCGGCATGCGTTGGGAACAAGCCGCCCTACGTTGTGGGAGCTGCCGGGCCCTGGAAACAGGGCTATGGGCTTCAGAATCTGCAGGGCATCGAGCTCGCAGTCGAAGAGATCAACAAGGCCGGCGGCATCGACGGTCACCCGCTCAGGGTGATTCCGCGGGATGACGACGGTGACGGGCCCACGGCCGCAAAAATCGCGCAGGATTTTGTGGCGACCCACTCCATCTCCGCGGTCATCGGTCATGTGAACTCGTCAGGAATGCTGTCCGCCGCCCCCGTTTACGATGGGCAGCTGGCCGCGGTCGCGACAAGCGCCACCTCACCCGATCTCACCGGCGTCTCGAGCTGGGTGTTCCGCATCATATCGAGCGACTCCCTCAACGGAATCGCGCTCGCCAACTTCGCGTCGAGGTCCGGCGTGCGCACTCCAGCGACCGTGGCAGTGCTCTACGAAAATAATACCTACGGCCGCGGACTGGCCGATTCGTTCCGCCGCTCCTTTCACGGCGAGATCCTGAGTCTCGATCCGATCAACGCGGATATGCCGACGGCGGAGCCTTACATAGCGTATCTAAAGACACGGAAGCCGAAGATAGTGTTCGTCGCGGGTCGCGTCGCATCAGGGCTCAAGATTCTGCAGGAGGCGAAGCGCCAGGGATTCAATGCGACGTTCGTCGGTGGCGACGGCTGGCAGGGAATCCTTGCCGATACCGCGACGTCCGAAGGGACCTACATCGGAATGTCGTTCACGCCGGAAGACCCCGCTCCGGCGGCGCGCGCCTTCGTTGCCGCATTCAGAAAGAAATTCAATACGGACCCTGATGCGCACGCCGCGCTCGCGTACGACGCGACCCGCCTCATCGCACAGGCGCTCAAGGCAAAGGGTCCGGACCGCAGAGCAATCCGCGACTATCTCCATTCTCTGAACCCTGAGACCGCGTATCAGGGGTTGACCGGCCCGGCGTTCTTCGAGGATACGGGCGATCCGGTCGGCATGCGCTTCCGCGTCCTCCGCGCCCACGACGGTCTGCTGACCCTCGCGGAGGCCAAATGAAGCTTCCTTTCAAATTCCAGACGATTCGTCAGGTGCTGACGGTCGGCTTCTCGTTCCTGATTCTGTTGCTGCTGGGAGCCGGAGCAGTGGGCTGGATCTCGATGGCACAGATGGCAGATCGGGTAACCGAGACCCTTGCCGACGCTCAGCAGGAGGCGAAGCAGGCCTCTGATTTCTCCAATGTCGTCACCCAGGAAATACAGGCCGCGAACACGTACCTCAGCGATCAGGACGCGAAGTCCGACGCGGATTTTCGTCGCCTCGGCTGGGAAGCGCACCGGCTGCATCGGAATTTTACCTCCCAGCGTGATGTCGCCGAGCAGATCGCTCGCACGGTGGCAATCGACACGACGCTGGCACGCGTAGAATCGTCTTTTGCGCTGTCACACAGATTGACCGACCTGGGGCGCCTCGACGAGGCCCATGCAGAGGCGCAGAAGGCGCGCAAGATGGTGCCCGGGCTGCTGGAGCAGTTGACCGGCCTCGAGCATTCCCGCGCGCAGCAGCTGGCCGGGATGTCGGCCGACCTTCGCGGTCAGGCGACCGCGCGCTCCCGTATTCTCGTGTCCGTCATCATCGTGGCGACTCTGCTCGCCCTCATGATTGTCCTCCGTACCGGGCGCGCGGTCGGCCGTCCGCTGCGGGCGCTCGTCAAGCACGCGGTTCAGCTGAGTCACGGCGACCTGCAACAGCGCACCGAAGGCGAAATGCCCGGCGAGTTCCGCACTCTCGCTGACGCAATGAACCACGCGACGATTGCGTTGTCACGAATCGCATCCGGCGCCGCCAAGACGGCTGACGAAGTAGCTCAATCGGCCAG
>JBGPHO010000148.1:0-6736 GCA_041484425.1 Gemmatimonadaceae bacterium | reverse complement strand
ATTGAAGCCGGTCTGCGTCTCGTTCACGAATCGCGCTCGCCATCTCTTGCATTCTCGGCCCGAGCTCCTGAAGAAAGAGCTGCGCAAGCTCGCCGGCAAGTTCGCGATTTCCACCGACGGTGGCAAGGAGCGCATTCTCGTGCAACACTCCGTCGCCGTCTCCTCTTGCCGGTTCGACGTCTGCATCGGCAGCCGATTGGCTCGAAGCTCCGGTCAGCTCCGCGATCAGCTCCATCAGCTTCTCCGACCGAATCGGCTTCGGAACATACCCGTCCATTCCCGCCGCCAGGCACGCCTCGCGGTCTCCCTTCATCGCGCGAGCAGTGACGGCGATGATCGGCGTGCGCCTACCCGTTGGGGTTTCCCCGTCCCTAATGAGCCGCGTCGCCTCGAATCCACCCACGACCGGCATCTGAACGTCCATCAGGATGATGTCGAATTTGTCCTTCTGCATTGCGGCCACTGCTTCCTGTCCGTTGCCGACGAGAATCGGAGTGTGTCCTGCGCGCTCGAGTATGCTCGCCGCGAGCTTCTGATTCACGAGATTGTCCTCCGCCACCAGCACGCGCAGCTTGCGCGAGGAGCGCGCCCTCCGGCTGCTCGCCTTGCGCGCAAGCGCTCCATCGTTGGGCTGCCTGAGCGCCGTTCTGATCGCCGAATGAAGTGCGGAGCGCCGAATCGGCTTCGTCAGGTACACTGAGATCCCGAGCTTGCGTGAGCGCGTGACGTCCTGAAGTCCGCGCGCCGAGCTCAACATCAGAATCGTTGGATATGCGAGGTCAGGGATGGTTCGGATCTGTTCGACCAGATCGAAACCGCTGAGGCCGGGCATGTGCGAGTCGGTGAGCAGCAGCGCGAACTTCTTCTTGTTCCCGTGGGATAGCTGTTCGAGCGCTTCTTCTCCGCTCGACGCGAGCGTAGGCTTCAATCCCCAGCCACGAAGCATCCCGTCGAGAATGCGGCGGTTGGTGGCGTTGTCATCGACGACAAGAGCGGAGAGGCCGGACAGTTCGCGGTCCGGGCGCAGCTGCGCGGATTCAGTGCCGTCTGGCTGCAGTCCGAATGTTGCCGAGAAATCAAAGGTGCTCCCGACTCCGGGCTCGCTCGTGAGTCCGAGCTTGCCTCCCATCATTCCTACGATCCTTGCTGAGATGGCAAGGCCGAGGCCGGTGCCGCCGTAACGGCGCGTCGTCGAGCTGTCCTCCTGCTGGAAAGCCTTGAAGACCCGTTCCTGGTGCTCGGGCGCGACCCCGATTCCGGTGTCGCTGACGCTAAAGTGGAGGACGGCCGCGTCGTCACCCCCGCTGTCGACTCCGACGCGAAGAACGACATCGCCCTTTTCGGTGAACTTGATCGCATTGCCAACGAGATTCACTATTACCTGTCTGAGCCGCCCGACATCTCCGAGGAGCGCGTCGGGCACATCCGGCGCGATATCGAGCATGAATTCGAGACCCTTCTGGTCCGCGCGGAGTCCGAGCGTGCTGATCGTGTCGGCGAGGCTCTCTCCAAGTCGAAATTCCGAGTTCTCGAGATGGAGGTGGCCCGCTTCGATCTTGGAGAAATCGAGGATGTCGTTGATGACGTCGACGAGAGTGTCGGCGGAGCTGCGCGCGGTTTCGACGTACTCCCGTTGATTCGGTGAGAGATCCGTGTCGAGCGCCAGCTCCAGCATTCCGAGGACGCCGTTCATCGGTGTCCGAATCTCATGGCTCATGTTCGCCAGGAACTCGCTCTTGGCCCTGTTCGCGGTCTCGGCTGCTTCGCGGGCGCGCAGCGCCGCCACTTCGCTTTCTGTAAGTGCGCGATTCGTCTCCCGGAGTTCGGCGGTTCGTTCGTGCACCCGTTGTTCCAGCCTTGTGCTGAGAATCCGGTACCGTTCCTCACTTGCCTCGATGGCGCGCAGATCCCGGTCCTTCTCCTTGATGCTCTTGGCGATCCCGCGTGAAAGACGGAAGCCATAGTAGCCCATTCCCAGCACCATCAGGACCACTCCGAGCGATATGAGGCGCTGGAATGTCCGCAACGCCGTCACTCCCGCTATGTCGCGATCGAACCTCTCTTGCTGGAGCTCCGTGATATGTGTCTGAAGGTTCCCAAATGTCGTGTTCAGCGCTGCGTATTGCCGATCCATCTCTGCCATCTTCCGGCTGGCAGAGTCGAATCGGCCCGCGGCGTACTCGCGGAACACGTTCCGTGCTTGCGCGACCATGACGGACATTGCAGCGTCCACGCGCGCCAGATCCGCCGTGGACTTCGTGTACGCTTCCGTATCCAGAGACACGTCCCTCTTGAGCTCCTCGCGCGCAGCGGTCATGCTGGCCTGGTAACGCACCACTGCCGTGTCGAGCCTCGCTTGCTCGCGGCGAGGATTCTTGGACTCGAATATCTCGTTGCCGGGCGCGTCGGCCACTCCAGCGAGAGCCGCCAGATCGCGGTATCTCGCCGAACGCGCTTCCCATTTCGCGTTTGCGCGAACCGAATCCGTGTAGACGTTGAGGACGCGAACACCGAGATACACGCTCGTACCGACGGTGACTAGAACGAGCGCGGCAAGAGCGAGATAGAGAACGTGGAGGCGTGGCCGCAGAATAGTAGCAGCCACCTTGACCCGACTTCTCATTGCGGCGCCTCGTCGATCTCTTTCATGACCCGCTCCAGACAGTTCGGACACACGCTGTGCGTTAGCTCGAGATCGGAGTGTGTAGTGATGTACGCTTCGACCTGCTGCCAGTAGTTGGTCTCGTTTCGCACCATTTTGCAGTAGCTACAGATCGGAAGGAGTCCCTGCAATCGTTGCACGTGCGAAAGCGCATCCTCGAGCTCCACAACGCGCGTCGCGAGCGCCGTTTGAAGCTTTACCATTCTCTCGGCGACCCGTACACGCGCCTCGAACTCGGCTGGATGGAACGGCTTCGTGATGTAGTCGTTGGCGCCGGCAGCAAGGCCTGCCGCGAGATCCTCCTTTTCGCCGCGTGACGTCAACAAAATGATGTACATAAGCTCGAATCCCGGAGTACCGCGCAGCTTGCGGCAGATCTCGAGACCATCCATTCCCGGCATCATCCAGTCGAGCACCGCGAGCTCCGGGGCATCCTTGCCTTCGCATTTCTCGAGAATGTGCCACGCCGCATCTCCATCCGACGCGGTGATCACGTCCAAGCCCAGTTTGCTGAGTGTAGCCTCGAGAATCCTTCGCGTTACGGAATCGTCTTCGGCTACAAGGATGCGCATACGTATATGACGCGCGAGAAGGTGTTTAGTTGTCATACTTTGTCTTTGCGTCGAGCATCCGACCATAGGTTTGTGCGCAGTTGACTTGCGGTAATCACGGATCGTGCGAAGTTCCCACTGGATCGATTCAGGCTGGTGTCGATGGGTGTGCGTTTGAACAGGGTGAGTGCTCTGGGAATTCTTTTGTCCCTGAATCCCCACATGACCTGGCGTGCCCGACGGCTGGGCGCGTAGCATGAGCGATCCCCCGCGCGCCACGGCCGACAAACGGCGAGCGGTCGATGAGGAGCGGGACCAGGATCCCGTTAAATCCACGCCGGGTTGGAAGCGTTTCGCGGTCCTCTCGCCGGCGCGACTGGCCGCGTTGAGTGGGGAGCACATCCCACCCGAGTCGACGCGCGCGACGCAGCCTCTCATTCGAATGCTACCAGCGCTGAGCGGCCTCGTGGTGCTGCTCATGAGCGTCGTCGTTCTGCTCGGATGGGTGTTCAACATCCAGACAGCGAAGACGCTCCTCTTTGGAGGCGTCACGGTCAAGCCGAACACCGCGATCGGCCTTGGACTTGGCGCGGTCTGCCTGCTCCTTTATTCCAGAATTGTCTCCCGTTTCAGGTGGCGCCGTCCTCTCGTCTCTGTACTCTCGCTCCTGGTGGCGGCGATTGGAGTGCTGACGCTCGTTGAATACGTCTTCGGCATCAACGTGGGCATCGACCAGCTCGCGTTTAACGCCAAAGAAGAATGGGGACTCACCGCCACGCCCGGCAGAATGGCGGCAGTAACTGTGTTGGCATTCGTGCTCCTTGGTGGAGGACTGCTGACTCTTGATATCCGGACGAAGTCGGGCCGTCGCCCCTCGATCGTCCCGCTCGTCGCCACCGCCGCACTCGGTCTCACCGCACTCCTCGGCTACGTCTACGGCGCGATTCCCACCACCGGACTCGGACAGGGAATTCAGATCGCAATACCAACCGCCATCTGCTTGATCTTTCTCTCGATCGGCGCGCTCGCAATACCGCCACACGGACCGTGGATCGCGACCCTGCTGTCGGATCATGCCGGAGGATTGCTCGCGCGGCGACTCTTGCCCATCGCGTTCCTGCTACCGCTCGCGTTGGGTGGACTTCGCGTTTTCCAGGACTGGACGGGACAGTACAGTCTCGCGGTGCAGAGCGCTTTCTCCGCGGTACTCACGATGCTTGTATTCGGCATCGTGATCTGGTCGACAGCGGCGCTGCTGGACGCGGCCGATCGCCGGCGTCACGTGGCTGATGACGAGCGTCTGAATCTAGCGCTGAGGGAAGAGGCGTCGAGAGCGAGAGCCGATGCCGAGCGAGCATCGCGCTACGCCGCGGAAAGCGCTCGCGAACAAGCGGAGCGCACGGCAAAGGAGAAGGCGGAGGCGCTGACCGTTCTCGAGATCGTACTCGCCACCGCGCCGGTGGGATTTGCCCTCTTCGATCGCAACGCGTGCTACATCCGGGTTAACTCGACGTTCGCGACGATGCACGATATTCCGCTCGACGGACTCATCGGACGCACTCCGCGCGATCTCTCACCCGATCTTGCCGGCCGAATCGAGGAATCCGTCCGCCAAGTTTTCGAGTCGGGTAAGCCGATCCTCGAGACCGATTTGACGCGCACTGTTTCCGGCGCGATCGGAGAGTCTCCCAGCAAACAGCGGCACAGCATGGTCAGCTACTATCCGCTGCGGGGAGCCGATGGAAAGTCGTTCGCAGTTGGACTGATCGCTATCGATACGACGGAAATCAAGCAACTGGAAGCCCAGCTCGCGCAGTCGCAAAAGATGGAAGCCATCGGACAACTGGCTGGTGGCGTCGCTCATGATTTCAATAATCTGCTGACCGTCATCATGAGTTACAGCGCGCTGCTGTTCGATGACTTCGATCCCGATGATTTACGCCGGCTCGACATAGAGGAAATCGCGGCCGCCGCGCGCCGCGCTTCGGGACTCACGCGCCAGCTCCTGGCGTTCAGTCGCAAGCAGGTCGTCCAGCCTCGGCCGACGAACCTGAACGACGTGATCCGCGACGTCGAGAACATGCTGCGCCGTCTCATCAATGAAGACATCAAATTCGAGACGGCGCTCACACCGGTCGTCGGACTCGCGAACATCGATCCGGGCCAGCTCGAGCAGGTCATTCTCAATCTCGCCCTCAACGCGCGGGATGCGATGCCCGGAGGTGGTACGCTGCAGATCACAACCGCGAACATCGAGCTCGGGGCGGCGGATACAGACAGGCAGCTCTCCGCATCGCCGGGACCATACGTGCTGTTGACGGTGAGCGACACCGGCGTCGGAATGACGCAGGAGGTCCAGAAGCGAGTCTTCGAGCCCTTCTTTACGACTAAGCCAACAGGGAAGGGAACGGGGCTCGGGCTGGCCACCGTTTACGGAATCTTGAAACAGGTGGGCGGAGATCTCTCGTTGCGCTCGGAACCGGGAGGGGGCACGGCGTTCCACGTCTATTTTCCCCGGATTCAGGGCGAATTAGCAGAAGCAATCCAGCGAGCGAAGCCCGTCGCGCTGCCAGCAGGCTCGGGAACGGTTCTCCTTGCCGAAGACGATCATTCGCTTCGCGCGCTCACCGAGCGCGTGCTTCTGTCTGCCGGATTCACGGTGCTTCCGGCGCGCAGCGGATCGCACGCGCTGGAGATCGCTCGTAATCACGCCGGACGCATCGATATCGTCATCAGCGACGTAGTCATGCCGGAATTGAGCGGCCCTGAATTCGTCGAGCGGCTGCGCCGCAAGCGTCCAGAGGTCCGCGTTCTTTTCGTCTCGGGCTATGCTGACGACGAAGTGATGCGACGCGGTGTGCTCGCGGGTGAGACGCCGTTCCTACAAAAGCCGTTCGCTCCTGAGCAGTTGCTGCAGAAGATCCATGAGGTAATGTCCGGAGGCGGGGAAGGAGAGTAGTGCGCGGCCCGATTGCTCCTCGCCAGGGCGCTGACGAGATTCTGTGGTCTGATCTCGAACAGGAGCATACGTGAGCATTACGAGAAGACTCAATCCCGTCGTGGGCGCGCTGACGATCGGTTGCGCGACCGCGCTGCAGATGGGACCGGGCGGCCCGACGAGCGCAGCGATCACCGCTCAGGACTTGAGCACCCGTCTCTACATCTTCGCTGACGACTCGATGATGGGGCGTCAGTTCGGCACCGAAGGGAATCTCAAGGGCACGCAGTACATCGCGAACGAGCTGGCGAGGCTCGGAATTCAGCCCGGTGGTGTGGGCGGCAGCTACTTCCAGGATGTGCCAGCCTATCGCGTCTCGCTGGCGACTGGTGCGCAGGTATTTCTCGACGGCGCGCCGCTCGCGTTCGGAACCGACTACATCACCAGTTTCCCGGCATCGGGGCGCGCCATTCCGGTCGACAGCGTCCAGGTCGTGTACGGTGGCGATCTGTCCGATACGACGACGCTGATTCCGCCCGAGCAAGCGGCGGGGAAGGCGCTACTCCTCTCGATTCGCACACCGCT
>JBGPHO010000147.1:0-6783 GCA_041484425.1 Gemmatimonadaceae bacterium | reverse complement strand
GAACACGGACTGGTAAATCGCGTCCTGGACCGCAGTCGATTTGCCGCCGTAGTTCACGTGCCAGAGCGTATAGATCAGCCTCGCCATCACTCCCGATCCCACGAACGCCACGATCGGATTCACGCCGAAGACCACAAGCGGCTTCGTCCACCACTTCACGTTGCAGAAGTCCACGATCCACATGATCGTCGCCAGCGCAACGCACGCCATCCCCGCCGTGAACATCACGTAGGAGCTCGTCCAGAGATTCTTGTTGATCGGGAACGACCAGTTCCACATCAATCCGATCACCATGGCGATCGTTCCGGCGGCGAAGAGTCCGCTGATCCGCTCGAGCAGCGGCTTCTTCGTCAATGCGATCCAGCGCCCCGCGATGACGCCCAGCATCGCCGTCCCGATCGCCGGAATCGTTGACATCGGACCCTCAGGGTCGAACGTTACGCTCCCGATCCACGTGTGATTCGTCCCCAGAATCAGCCGGTCCAGATAGGCGGCCAGATTTCTGTCCTTGGTGTGCAGCAGCAGCGCCCCGATCTCGTGCTCGCCTGGAACAGGAATCAGCGTCATCGCGAACCAGTAGCCGAGAAGCAGCGTGCCAATGATGATGACCTGCTGCTTGAGCGTCGTCTTCAGCGTCAGCAGTCCGGCGCAGATGTACACTATCCCGATCCTGGGCAGCACGCCGAGAATGCGGACGTGCTCGATGCGGAAAATGATCCGGTCCCACGCCGTCGCGTTCGGAAGCGAATCGATAGTTCCCCACTGATAGAACGGGAACATCGCCATCGCGAAGCCGAGCAGGTAGATGATGATTCCGCGCCGGAGGATCTGCTTGACCAGAGCTCTATCGTCGTCGCCGCGCGCGCGTCGCGCCGACATGGAGAGATACGTCGTGATACCGACGATGAAAAGGAAAAACGGAAAGATCAGATCGGTCGGAGTCCAGCCATCCCACGCGGCGTGCTCGAGCGGCGGAAAGATCGCGCTCCAGGTGCCGGGATCGTTCACCAGCAGCATGCCCGCGATGGTGAGGCCGCGAAACACGTCGAGCGAGATCAAACGCTCGCGCGCCGGCGGAGGTGATGCGACGGTCGAGCTCGTCGCGTCGTAGCGCGTCGACAACGTGCGCGGAGCCGCGGCTGTGCTCATGCGACCTCTGATTATCTGAGTGATGGTTGCTGCTACTATATATATACCTATATACGAGCAGCCATTGCGGCGCGTTACGCGTCACTCTTTCCCCAGATCTGGATGACCTCCAACCCACTCAGCGACGCGCGCATCGTCGACTCGTGGCGCAAGAACGCCTCTCCCTGGACCGCGGCGGTGAGGGAGAATCAGATCGCGAGCCGCTCGCTCGTCACCAATCGCGCGATTCTGGATGCGGTGCTGAGCCGGTCGCCGCGGACGGTGCTCGACATCGGATGCGGAGAAGGCTGGCTCGCCCGCTCCCTCGCGGAACACGACATCCACGTCATCGGCGTCGACGTCGTCCCGGCGCTCATCGAGCAGGCGCGGAAGGCCGGCGGTGGAGAGTTCAAGGTATCATCCTACGAAGACATCGCCGCCGGCGCTCTCGATGTCACAGTCGATGTTGCGGTCGCCAACTTCTCGCTGATCGGCAAGGAGTCGGTGGAAGGCGTCATACGTCGCGCGCCGTCGCTGCTCGACGCCCGCGGATCCCTCGTCATTCAGACGCTTCACCCTGTCGCCTCGTGTGGCGACGAGTCGTACGCCGACGGATGGCGAAAAGGTTCATGGGCTGGATTCAGCGCGGAATTCTCAGACCCGGCGCCCTGGTATTTCCGAACAATGGAAAGCTGGGAGAAGCTCCTCACCGACAGCGGATTTCGGATTCTGGACGCGCGAGAGCCTCTTCATCCCGAGACAGGCAAGCCGGCATCGGTGATCTTCATCGCCGAGTCCCGATAAGAGCGAGGGGGTTTTTTGGGCGCCGATGAGGTAAGTCTCGGCGTGTTGTCAAGCGCGATCTCCAGCCTTGCTACACTATGTGCGCGCCTGTATCGTAGGACCACTGTTCACCGGCAAGGCCCCATCACAGTGGGGACCACAAGTCTCCACCGCGTGGGGACTTCGCGACTCGGAGATCCTCTGATGACGCTCTCATTCGTTCGCCGCGGCGCACTCCTCCTGGTGCTCGCGATCGCTTCACCATTCTTCCTTGGCGCACAGCAGGCCACCGGCACCGTCAGCGGACGAGTGACCGACGCATCCGTCGGGCGAGGCCTGCCCGATGTCCAGATCATCGTCACCGGCACACGCGTCGGGGCAGTGACGGGCGCAAATGGTGAGTACACTCTCAACGGCGTGCCAATCGGCGCGCGCACTCTTACCGTTCGGCGCATCGGATACCAGCCGACCACGCAGGCGGTCACCGTCGTTCCAGGATCGACGGCAACCGTCGACATCGCCCTCCGCGTGAGCGCGGTGAACCTGAGCGAAGTCGTCGTCACGGGAACCGGCACCGCCACCGAGAAGCGCAAGATCGGAACGAACATCGCGACGATCGATTCCGCGCTCATCAGCAAAGCCCAGGCGGCCACGGTCGATCAGGCGATGCAGGGAAAGATTCCGGGCGCGCAAATCACCCAGAACTCGGGCAGCCCCGGCGGCGGCGGAATCTCAGTGCGCCTGCGCGGCGTCAACTCGTTCATCTCCGGCTCGGACCCGCTCTACATCGTCGATGGCGTAATCGTCGACAACGAGTCCGGCCAGCTCGCCGACCTCGGAACCCGATCCAATCCGCAGAACAGGCTTGCCGATCTCAATCCCGACGACATCGAGCACATCGAGATCATTCGCGGTGCCGCCGCTGCCGCGCTTTACGGGTCGCGCGCCAACAACGGCGTAGTGCAGATCTTTACCAAGCGTGGAACCACTGGAAAACCGCGCTTCACTTCGGCTACCAAGTGGGGCACCAGTCAGCTGCGCGAGCAGCAGCCGTTCAACTTCTATCCGTTCGACATAAACGGCCTGCCGATCAGCCGCTTCAACTACCAGGACGACATCTTCCACCGCGCTGCATCGTGGGAGCAGAACGTCACCGTCGAAGGCGGCAACGATCAGACCCGCTACTTCATGAGCGGCAACTTCGGGAACGAAGATGGTATCATGCGCTCGACGTCGTCCCGCCGCACCGGAGCGCGCGTGAACCTCCAGCAGCAGCTCTCTTCGGACCTCGTCGCCAACGTCACTTCGAACTACATCAACACCAACAACGAGATTCAGGCGTTCGGCGAGCAGAACGACTACGGAATAATGGGCTCCCTCTTCTTCGCTCCGACCAACGTCGACTTCCGTCCCGTCAATGGCGTTTATCCGCTGCCGCCGGCGCTGGGAACGAACCCACTGCTCGCGATCGACAAAATCCGAAACCCGCAGACGATCGAACGCTTCATCGGCTCGACCAAGCTCACGTGGACGCCCCTCACCAATCTGCTGTTCGATTACACGATCGGTCTCGACAACGTCGGCTTCGATCAGAGCCAGTTCGTGCCGCGCAACGCGGTCCTCGGCACCGCACCTCTCGCGACCGGACGTTCACAGTCGGTCGTCGAAAACAACCGCATCGTCAACCAGGATGTGCTATCGAGCTACACCTGGAGGCCAATGGGTCCGTTTGAGATGCGGACGACCGCGGGCGCCAACTATACGTCGCAAAACGTGCGCATCACGTCGGCTACCGCCAACGGTCTCGCGCCGGTCGGTGATCTTGTGAGCGCCGGCTCGGTCTTCGCTGCGGCTCAATCCGAGGTCGCGCTGCGAACGCTCGGGTTCTTCGGCCAGCAGGAGCTCTCGTACAGGGACAAGCTCTTCCTCAACGCCGCGGTCCGCTGGGACGCATCGTCGACGTTCGCTCCGTCGGAGCGGTGGCAGGCGTTCCCCAAGTTCTCCGCGTCATACGTACTGGTGGACAACAGCCCGGGAGCGCTCAACAATCTGCGGCTCCGCAGCGCCCTTGGATGGGCGGGGAGCCAGCCGGGCATTCTCAACGCTTACTCGCAATTCGTCACCTTCACCCAATTTCCGTTCGCCGGACGTCCCGGTTTCGTCAACGACGTGACGTTCGGCAACCCTGACCTCAAGAACGAGCGCGCGCGTGAATGGGAGCTCGGCACCGACGTCGGGTTCTTCGGCGGACGCGTCTCGACCGAAGCGACGTATTACAATCGACTCGTTTCAGACCTGCTCTTCTTCAGGCCGCTGCCGAGCAGTACCGGCTTCTCCCGACAGTTCTTCCCGATCGGCACGATGTCCAACAAGGGCGTGGAGCTGCTGCTCAAGACGACGAACGTCGACAAGCCCAATCTGCAGTGGACGTCCACGATGACGTACGCTCGCAACAAGAATCTCGTCGAGAGCCTCACGATTCAGGATTTCCAGTCCGCGGGCGGATACCCGAATCGCATCCGCGCGGGTGAGCCGGCAGGGGTTTTCTACGGATCATACGCGGCGCGCAATTGCCTCACGGGCGCACTGCTGCTGGACTCGCTCGGAAGGTATCGGCGCAGCAATCAGACGGCGGACATGGGAGCCACTCTCGCCATCCGCGAGGCGTTGAGTGGAGGCACCTGCAACGATTCCCTCAACAACGTGATCGGAGATCCCAACCCGAAGTGGATCGGCTCGTTCCTCAATGAGTTCACGCTGGCCAGGAAGATTCGAGTGCGCGCTCTGCTCGACGGAGTCTTCGGCAACAAGATCATGAACCTCTCCACCCGCGCGCAGAACGCCGGCATCGCCAGCAATTCCAAATCCTATGAGCGCGAGCTGCTCCCCTACGGCGATCCCCGCAAGCTTCCTCCGGGATTCAACGCGCGGACGCAGGGCATTTTCCAGTACTGGATCGAGGACGGAACGTTCGTGAAGCTGCGCGAGCTGAGCGCGAGCTACACGCTCGACGCGCCGGGCGTGCGCCGCTATTTCCGCGACGGCGTCGACCTCTCCCTTTCCGGGCGTAATCTCGCGGTGTGGACCAACTACAGCGGCTACGATCCGGAGATCAACCTGTTCGGCACGAACGCCGGCGGAATTGGATCGGTGCAGACAACCTCGGCGGACCGCGGCTTCGATTTCGGCGGCTACCCCATCCCCCGCATCTGGCAGCTCAGTGCGCGGATCACCTTCTGACGCTCGGAGAATCTCACCCATGCAAATGATGAGACAGTGTCTGGGCGCCTTCGCCGCGATAACACTCGTGGCGTGCAACCTGGATCTACAGAATCCAAATCAACCCACCGAGGGACAGGTGACGAGCAGTCCCGACGGAGTGATCGCTCTGGCGACCGGACTGCAGGGTCGCTTCTCCCAGTCGTACGGCAATTATGCGTACATGGCCGGGCTCGTCACCGACGAGTTCGCGTCCACGACCGCGGCGCTCGTTTCCATCAGCGACTCCGAGCAGGGCTCGGTGCCGCCTGGAACGGGCATCGCCGAGAACGTGTTCAATTCCGTTTACCGGACGGTGCGAACCGCAGACGACGTTTTGACTGGCGCGAACGCTCTCGCCGGACAGTTCGACGCGGGAACGCGCAGCGGACTTCGCGCCCTCGCCTTCGCTCTCAAGGCGGAATCACTCGGCGAGGCGCTGCAATCGTATCAGCAGATTCCGATCAACACTTTCGGAGTGACCGCGCCGACCTACGTCGCGCGCGCGGAGGCGCTGGCCTTGGTGCGCACGCTTCTCGATTCGGCCGAAGCCGAGATCGCCGCGACGCCGCCGAGCACGTTCTTCAACAGCAGCATCATGACGCCGGGCTCCAACCTGCCGAACATCATTCATCTCTTCCGCGCGCGGTACGCGCGGATGGGTGGCGACGACGCAACCGCCATCACCGCGTCGAATCTGGTGTCGCGGTCGGGACCAACGGCGATATCAGTTCTCACATTCCCCGCACCGAGTGTCAATTTCTACGCGAACGTGACGGGTGGAACGAATGGAATCGCCCCGCGTCGCCAATGGAGGCTCTCGATGACGGGCGGCGATCAGCGCTTCACCTGGTTCGTCGTTCCCTCGACTACAGTCACAGGGCGTATCGGCGCGCAGCTCGACCCGTGGAATCGTTACGCGAGCCCGCAGGCTCCGCTGCCGGTTTATTTCCCCGACGAAGCGCTCCTGATCAAGGCGGAAGCGCTGGCAAATACGAATCAGCTGGCGCAATCGCAGGCGGTTCTCGATTCGGTGCGCACGGATTGCACGGGCAATCGCGGAATCGACGATCCGAAGGCGTGCCTGGCGCCGCTGGTCGGCGCGCTCACCCAGGCGCAGCTCATCGCCGAGATCTACAACCAGCGTCGCTACGAGCTGCTCGGCACCGGGCTACACTGGGAAGATTCGCGGCGCCGGAACCTGATTCGCGGTCCCGTTGCCGCGCCCGGCGTTCCGCTCGACGGCCAGCGCTGCTGGCTGCCGTACGCTATCGGAGATCGAAACTCGAATCCCAACGTGCCCGCTGATCCCGCGGAGCCCACGACGTTCCCATCTGGCTGCACCTACTGACGAGGCCGCGACTAATGACGATCAAATCGATGGGTTTAATCGCCGCGTTGGCTTTTGTCGGCGCTGCGTGTGGAACTAAGGAAGCACCAGGTCCGCTCGAGCCCGGCGGACCAACGGGACGAGTGAGGTTCGTGAATCTGGTCACGGATCCCACCCGCATTCCGGTAAACGCGATTCTCGAGAACGTCCCCTTCGGCGTCAACCTGGGGTATGGTGCCACCACGCCGGCAGCGCTGCCATCGCCTGCGAACGCGACCTATTCG
>JBGPHO010000146.1:0-6807 GCA_041484425.1 Gemmatimonadaceae bacterium | reverse complement strand
CACCGCCGAACAGCATTCCGACCATGCTCATCGCGTAGCGACGCGGGTCGCTGTGCTCGAACGCGGGGCTGCCGATCACGATGTGGGTCTGGGCCGTATCACGCTCGAAGTGCACGGCGCTTGGCACTTGCACGATTGGAGCCGGAGACCTGAGTGCGGGCAGTCCGCCCCGCGGGATGTTGCCCCAGCCAGTCGCCTCCAGCGTCTCGACCAGCGCGTCGTGCTCGACGTTCCCGGCCGCAGCCACCACGACCTGCTCTGGATGATACGCTCGCGAGTGGAGGGCTCGCAGGTCAGTCTGGCTGAGCGCGCCAACGGTCTCGCGCGTACCGAGAATGGAGTAGCCGTAGGGATGGTTACCCCACAGCTGAGCGTTATGCAGCTCGAAGACCAGATCGTCGGGCGTGTCGTCGACGGTGTTGATCTCCTCGAGCACAACCTTTCGCTCGAGCGCGAGGTCCGAAGGTCGGAGCACGGGACGAAAGACCAGATCCGCAAGAACGTCGGCGGCCTGCGGCAGATGCTCGTCAAGAACCCTGGCCTGATAGGCCGTGTGTTCACGGGAGGTGTAGGCGTCGAGCGAGCCGCCCAGCGTCTCGAGCGCGAGCGCGAGATCGCGGGCGCTCCGAGTAGGCGTGCCCTTGAACACCATGTGCTCCAGCATGTGCGAGACGCCCATTTTTTCGGGACTTTCGTGGAGCGATGCGGCGCGCACCCATGCCCCCAAAGCGACCGACCGTACTCCCGGCATGTGCTCCGAGAGTACGGTCAATCCGTTCGGGAGAACGGTACGTCGCAGGTCAGCTTCGGCGGACTGTGCGGTGAGGATCACTCGCGCGAACGTCCCCCGCTGCCACCGCGAGACCCGCTGCGCGGACGCCGGGGTCTTTCGCCACGATCCGATGACCCGCCTTCGGATCCTTCACTTCCTCCACCGCCGGTTCCTTCGCTCTCGGCGCCTACACCGGCGAGCGCGTGGCCTTCGCCGCCGCCGGAGGATTCTCCCTCTGGCTTCGGCGTCAGCGCCTTCATCGAAAGACGGAGACGCCCACGCTCATCGCGATCGAGCAGCTTGACCTTCACGCGGTCTCCCTTCTTCACCACGTCTTCGGTCTTCTCGGTACGGCCGTGCTTGAGCTCGGAGATATGCACGAGACCTTCGGTCCCCGGCATGATCTCGACGAACGCGCCGAACGCGGTCGTGCTCTTCACGTTGCCTTCGTAGGTCTCTCCGATCACCGGCTCGGCGGTGAGCGCCTGGATCATCTGGCGCGCCCGCTCCATCGCCTCGCCGCCAACAGCGGCGATCGTGACGAGTCCGGTGTCGTCTACCGTGATCTCGGCGCCCGTCTCTTCCTGGATGCCGCGGATCGTCTTGCCCTTGGGGCCGATGAGATCGCCGATCTTCTCGGGGCTGATGTTCATCGTCACAATGCGCGGAGCGTACGGCGAGAGGTCGGCACGCGGCTCCGGCAGGGCCTTGGACATCTCTCCGAGAATGTGAAGTCTTCCTTCGCGCGCTTGCGCCATGGCTTCCTTCACGATCTGGAGATCGAGTCCCTCGACCTTGATGTCCATCTGGATCGAAGTGATTCCCTGCGCTGTTCCGGCGACCTTGAAGTCCATGTCGCCCAGATGATCCTCGGTGCCGAGAATGTCGGTGAGGACCGCGTATTTGCTGCCTTCCTTGATGAGACCCATCGCCACGCCGGCGACGGCGGAGCGGAGCGGAACGCCGGCATCGAAGAGAGCCAGTGAGCCGCCGCATACTGATGCCATCGACGACGATCCATTCGACTCGAGAATGTCGGACACGATGCGAATCGTGTACGGGAACTCCTCGAACGCCGGCAGCACGCCCTGGAGCGCGCGCTCGGCCAGGTTTCCGTGGCCAATCTCGCGACGGCTGGTGCCGCGCATCGGTCTCACTTCACCAGTCGAGAACGGCGGGAAATTGTAGTGGAGCATGAACGACTTGGTCGTCTCGCCCGCGTCGTCGATGCTGTCGAGGCGCTGCACGTCGTTGGCGGTGCCGAGCGTGACGGCGACGAGCGCTTGCGTCTGCCCGCGGGTGAAGAGGGACGAACCGTGCGCGCGTGGAAGTATGGGACTGTCGATCGTGATGGGTCGCACGTCCTTCGTGCCGCGTCCGTCAACGCGTTTGCCCGTGTCGAGCACCTGCGAGCGGAGCGCGTTGTACTCGACGTCACCCACCAGGTTGGCGATGTCTTTCGAGTTATCGGGAAATTCGGTGAGGAGCAGCGCGATCGCCTCTTTCTTCACCAGCTCGACTGCTTCGATGCGGGTGTGCTTCTCCTTCTGGTTGATCGCCTCAATGATCCTTCCCTTCGTGAGCTCGTCGACCCGGGCTTTGATCTGCGGAGCGATCTCGGGCTTTTTCCACGGCATCTTCGGGACGCGGTGTTGGGCGAGCATCTCTTCCTGTATCGCAATCAGCTCCTGCACGCCGCGCTGTCCGACGGTGAGGGCTTCCAGCATGTCGCCTTCGGTGACCTCGAGCGCTCCGCCTTCGACCATCATGATCGAGTCCTTCGAAGCCGCGAGGACGACGTCCATGTCGCTATAGGGCAGCTGCTGGAAGGTCGGGTTGAGGATCCACTTTTCCTGGACTCTGCCGACGCGAACGCCGGCGATGGGGCCCATGAATGGGATCTTCGAGGAGTTGAGCGCGTAGGACGCGGCGACGAGCGCCATCACGTCAGCGTCGTTCTCCTGGTCCGCCGAGACGACGTAGATGAATACCTGGACTTCGTTCTTGAATCCTTCCGGGAAGAGCGGGCGAATCGATCTGTCGATGATTCGCGCCTTCAGGATTTCCGGATCGGAGGGCCTGCCTTCTCTCTTGATGAAACCTCCGGGAATCTTGCCCGCCGCGTAGGCCTTGTCCTTGTACTCTACGAGGAGGGGGAAAAACGGGAGGGGACTTTCGGTGTCACTGACCGTCACTGCCGCGAGAACCATCGTCTCGCCGAATTGGACTAGTGCGGATCCTGCTGCCTGCTTCGCCATGCGGCCTGTCTCGATGACGAGGCGTCTGCCGGCGAACGTTCTTTCGATGCGTTGCATATGTTGTGTTGTTGTCGCTTGTGTAGCAGAAACCGCGCGGACGCCATTGTGCGCCGCGCGGTCAGATCAAAGAGCCAAGTTAGTATCGGAGCCCAAGGTCCGCGATGATCTTGCGGTAGCCTTCGACATCGGTACGCCTCAGGTAGTCGAGGAGACGGCGCCGTTTTCCGACCATCTTGAGCAGCCCGCGACGGCTGTGGTGATCCTTCGCGTGGGTGCGGAAGTGGTCGGTTAGATAATTGATTCTTGCGGTGAGAAGTGCGACCTGAACTGTGCTCGAGCCGCTGTCGTCTTTGTGGGTGCGGTACTTCTCTACGGTGGGTGTTTTCTCGAATGCCATTTGGATTTGTTCTTGCGCCCGCGCATTTGCGGGCGCCAGTCACTGGTTCTTAAATCGCTGTAGCCTTGTAACTTAGCGGGCGAAGGGGTACAAGACAAGGCACCCGGTCCGCTGGCGTTCGGCGACTGTGGCAATGACTTCGACTCCGAACGGCGGTGCTGCCCGCGACCCGCTGTTCGCTGCTCGCCGCACGCCGCCAACGTCGGGACCGTTCTGCCCGGTGTTAATCAGAACCAATGGAAGCAGTCGCTTAACGCCATTGAGGGCTGTCTAATCGTAGGCAGCGAACAGCAGGCAGCCATCAGCGGGCAGCGGGTAGCAGCGCTCTTCGGAATTGTGACATTTCCCCAGGTGCTTAGGGCGCCCGTCAGTTCCGAAAACCCGGTTCGCGCGTCTTGAGAGCGACCCTTCACCCGGAGTTCGGATTGTTTCTTAGAGGAGTTGCGTTGCTCGGCCTGTTGTCCCTGGTCCACCCGTTTCCAGAGAAGACGCTGCTCGACGGCTCGGCCGTGCCTTGTGCGGATTCAAGAGAGACAACGTCCGGCGTGCCCGGCGTTCACGTCTCCGCGTTCAACGCGAAGAAAGTTCCGGCGATTCGGAAGTCTCTCTTTGTCCTCGACAGCCTCGACTGGGAGAGTGGTGATCCTGACGCGATTCGCGCAGCCGCCGTGGAGTACAATCGACTCATGTCGCTGGTGAACCGTGCTCCGAAGCTGGGATACGCGATGAGCAATGGCAACGGCGATTTCGAGATAACGGTAACCCAGATAGACTCTGTCCTCGTGTTTGGTGAAGCCAAGATGCCGGGCGAGCCGTTCTACTTTTCAAGCAAAGTGGTTGGCGCGACTGGACAGGACGAGGTCAGGGTGGTGCTCCTCATGTGCAACGAGCAGCTGCTGTAGCTATCGCGGCGTCGAGCGCACGGGCTCAGGTCCCCGCTTGCCTGCAGCGCGAAAATTCGGCTGTTCCCGGAGCGTGTTTGCCTGGGGCGCTCCATAGCGTGCCCACGGAGCGGAAGTTGGCCTGTTCAGCGCCGCATTAAATGGCGTGAGCGCAGTGCGCGGGCGTACGCCTATCGCCCATAGGGTCAACACGTTTTTCGTGTGACTTCGCGAAACTCATCCAGCCTTTCAGCAGTCCTCATATGGAGGCGGTTCGCGCGCCTCTGGAATCAACCTTAACACGGGAGATCCCTTGCTTATACGAGGAGCGATCGTGCTGCTCGGACTGTGGGCCGTTTCCCCACATCCGCACACCGCTGCCCCAGGCCCTCAGGCGAAGACGCTGCTGGATGGAACCGCGCAGCTGTGCCCCGAAGACGATGCCCGAGGCGACACAGCCGGCGTGCGCGGCGTTCATGTTTACGCGTTCGACGCGACCAAAGTGCCGAAGATTCTTGCTTCCCTGTACACGCTCGATACCGTTGCATGGACCGGCGATCAGGTCAAGGCAATGAATGTTTTCAATACCGAATATCCGAAGTTGATGGCGCTCGTCAATCACACGCCAACACTGGGACGCGCAACCAGCAATGGAAACGGAGATTTTGAAATCCGGGTTCCAAGGGTTGATTCCGTCCTTCTATTCGCGGAAGAGGAGATGGAGAACGAACCGTTCTTCTTTGCAAGCAAGACCGTCGCGACCGAAGGCCACTCAGAAGTCAGAGTGGTGCTTCCCATGTGCAACAAGCGCGTCTGAGCGTCGACGCGGGAAGGAGCCGGCTCACCCGCGCGGGCCCGGCTTCCTGTTCCTGACCGGCGAAACTCTCGCCGCCCTCTCCTCCGCCAAGACCAGCCTGGTCTCGGCTCTGATTTTTCCGTCGCGAAGCAGCAGATCGAATATGAGGCCCGGCGCAAATTGCCGGGCAGAGGTGAGCGCTCCGCCTCCCTCATCGCGCGCGACTGCGTAACCGCGCGAAAGCGTTGCCAACGGGCTGAGCGCGTTGAGACGCGCGGCAGATGCACCGAGCAGCGCTTTTCTGGCAGTGACGAGGCGAGCTGAGGTCTGCGATATTCCCCGCGCCAGACGCTGCAGATGCTTCCGCGCGTGCTGCACCCTGCCCGTGAGCGCCTCGGCAAGATCGCGCCGCGAAAGCGAAACCAACTTCATCACCTCGTCCCGCGATGTGCAGGCGGCCGCCGCTGCTGCCGATGGTGTGGGAGCACGGAGGTCGGCGACTGCATCACAAACCGTGATGTCGGCTTCGTGGCCGACAGCCGAAATGACGGGCACCGGGCAGCCGGCAATCGCGCGCGCCACACGCTCGTCATTGAATGCCCACAGGTCTTCTTTGCCACCACCGCCGCGTCCGACGATAACGACATCCGCTTTGCCCCAGCGGCCAACACGCCTCAGCGCGGCGGCGATCTCGAGTGGCGCTCCGTCTCCCTGAACCTTCGCCGCGCACAGGACGAGGCGTGCGCCGACGTTTCGCTTCCGCATCACGGCAACGATGTCGTGGAGAGCGGCGCCATCCGGACTTGTGACAACCGCTACCACGCGCGGGAAGCGCGGGATGGCTCGCTTGCGGCTTTCATCGAGCAGGCCCTCGCTCCGCAGCCTGCCGAGCGTCAGCTCCATCGCCTTTCGCCGCAGCCCGTCGCCTTCGGCATCGATGCGAGTGACCTTGAGCTGCAGGTCCGCTCGCGCTGCATAGACCGTCATCTGCCCGAACACAACGACCTGCATGCCATCGTCTGGCGCCGCGGCCATGCGATGCTGGTCTCCGGACCAGACGACGCAACGGATCTGGGCCGTCCGGTCGCGCAGGGAGAAATACCAATGACCGTTCCGGTGACTCTTGAAATCGCTGATTTCACCGCGAACCCAGACGGCCCGCAGCCGTGATTCGACGAGGTCCCTGACCTGCGTGGCGAGGTCCCACACTGACAGTGGATTGTCGGGTGCGCCGCCCGGCGCGGAACGCGCTCGCGGAGGCGCAAACAGATCGAAGGGGACGGCTTTCATCTGAGCGCCATCTCCGCGGCGCGTACGGTGTTCATCATCAGCATTGCGATCGTCATCGGGCCGACACCGCCCGGAACCGGAGTGATCTTCGACGCCACCTCACGCACGGATTCAAAATCCACGTCGCCCTGGAGCTTCGTTCCACTCTTCGATTTCGCGTCAGCGACTCGATTCGTTCCGACATCAATCACGACTGCGCCCGGCTTGACCATGTCGGCGGTGACCACGCGCGGGCGTCCGGCAGCGACGATCAGAATATCGGCGGCTCGAGTGTGCGACTTCAGGTCCGCCGTGTGACGGTGGCAGACGGTGACGGTGCAGTTCGCGTCCTCGTTGTCCTGCATCATCAACGCGGCCATCGGCTTGCCGACGATGTTGCTCCGCCCGATCACGACGCAGTTCTTCCCGGGCGT
>JBGPHO010000145.1:0-6911 GCA_041484425.1 Gemmatimonadaceae bacterium | reverse complement strand
GGCGGCGGCGCTCGCCGCCGGCGAAGGAAAATCTTCGGCGGCCATCCGCGCCAACTATACGACGGGCTTTCCCCACACAGTGGCGGCGATGGGAAGACTGTTCTCTATCGATACTCTCCGCGCGGCGGCCGACAGCGATGGCGCGACGACATACGACATCGCCATCAGGCTCACGCCCGACATCCTCAAGGCGACGATGCCGCACTACGCGGCGTACATCGACAAGTACATCAGCAAGGGCAAGTACCGCATCACGCTCACCGACATGACCGGCGCGCGTTGGTTCGACGCCTGGGCCGCCAACTATTACATGCACTTCAGGATGCGGAGCAAGGGCGGACACTTCGCGCCGCTAGAGGGCGCGGTGAGGCCGATGCCCGAGGCGCTCACGATCCACGTCGATTTGTCGATGAAGATTCTGATCTTCACCGTCGGTTGGACGGACATGACGGGTGACTTTGAAGTCATCAACACGCCGCACGAGCGCGGGTGGTCGATGCACTTCGCAAAGGCGCCGGAGTGGCACCTGCCACCGACCGTCGGATACCTGCTCAAGTCTTCGCTGCGGCGGCCATTCCAGGATCCGGGGATTCCGGTGCGGATATCGGTAAGAGACAATCCGGGCTTTCAGACGATTCTCAACAGACGAGGGACGCTGGTCGTGCAGGAGAGCGGGATTCTCCGGTTTCTCAATCGACTGAGCGGAACTGCGGTCGGAGATTTTCTGGGGCCGTCGGAGAGGGAGGCGAATCGCTTTAATGCGGATGCCTTCCGGGCACTCAGGCAGGATGTTGCCGCGCTGCTGCAATGAAAACCAACTAAGACCTTTCCATCCCTGCAAAGGCGCTCTTTACGGATGGGGTTGCGCCCCCTTGCCCCCAGTCGAAAATTCCTGAGCGAAGGGGGCGCCTATCTTGTAGATTCGCGAGTGTGGGGGGATGGCCCGTGACGTGACGCCCCCTCGCAGAGTCATGAGGCATGCTGCACGACACCCACGAAGCCCGAGATGATGTCATGACGATCACGACTACCGACAATCTCGCAATCGCACGACGCTACCTGGAAGCCCTGGAAAACGGCGCCGAGGGTGGGGCACTGGCGGAGTTCTTCACCAAGGACGCGGTTCAGGAAGAGTTTCCGAACCGGCTGTCGCCGATCGGGGTTCATCGCGATCTCAAGGCGCTTCTCGACGCCGCGAGGAAGGGCAAGAGGACTCTGCGCGCGCAGAAGTACGACGTCCTGAACTCGATCGTCGACGGCGACTCGGTCGCGCTCGAGGTTTTCTGGAGCGGATATCTCGCGATTCCGGTCGACACGCTGCCCGCTGACTCGGAGATGCGCGCCCACCTGTCGATTTGGTTGGAGTTCAGGGACGGAAAGATCGCTCGGCAGCACAATTACGACTGCTTTGATCCCTGGTGGGTGTGACCCCGGGTTCGAAATCGTTGCGCTAGCTGGCATCCACAAAACCGAAGCAGGGAGCCGTAGGCTAACCACGCTGTTGGCCGGTTAGCTTTTCTGGTGGCGTTGGGGTTGAGGATACTGCACCCGTCCGGTCGCCGTGGTTCGAACTAAAATCTGTGAGCTGCGCTTCCGACACCTCGCATCGCGTTCAGTTCAGTTTGTGAACGGCTTCCAAAACGCCGCACCTAGCTACCAGAAACAGAAACGCCGCAAACTCCATGGAGTCTGCGGCGAATTTATTTGGCGGTCGCCCGCCCAATCGTGCCACGCACACCGTCATTGGAACTCTACGTCCTACCGATCGGTGGCGGGCAGCTAATCAATTTTCAAAAAAACAGTGGAGCTGAGGGGGATCGAACCCCTGACCTCTGCAGTGCGATTGCAGCGCTCTCCCAGCTGAGCTACAGCCCCGCGCGAACGCGACGGACTATACTCGAACCAGGGTCGGGCCGATCCGTCGCACCGGATCAAAGCAAAAGCCCCGCGGAACAACGCGGGGCCGCTCTTCCATGAAACTAGCGGATCCGCGCCCAAAGTCAAGACCCTAACACTGTCCTCAGGCCTGTAACTCTTTACCCAGCTTAGTCATACAAGCCGGGCAACAAAGATAGGACGAGCATCCCGGAGTAATGGTAACACGAGGGCTCGGATATATTCCCCGTCATGTCGCTGTCCCTCCGCTTCCTAGGAACCTCCGCGTCCCGCCCAACGGTCGAGCGCAACGTCTCCTCTCTCGCGTTCATCCGCGAGGGCGAGACGCTCCTGTTCGACTGCGGCGAAGGTACGCAGCGGCAGATGATGCGCTACGGGATCAGCTTCGCGCTGTCCGACATCTTTTTCACCCACATGCACGCGGACCACATGCTGGGCGTCACCGGATTGCTGCGCACACTCGCACTTCAGGGCCGCACCGACCCGATGAATCTCTACGGCCCGCCTGGCTCGGAAAAAATGCTGTGGCGGGCCATCACGCTCGGAAGCGAGAAGCAGCATTTCGAGATCAAGGTGTTCGAGATCACGCCGGAGACCCCGCTCAAGCGGAATGGTTACTCGGTGATCCCCTTCACCGTCGAGCACGGCGACAGGCTGGCGATCGGGTACCACATCGCCGAGGAGACGCGCCTGGGCAGATTCAATCCCGAGCTGGCGCGTGAGATGGGAATCCCCGAAGGTCCGCTGTGGGGAAAAATCCACAAGGGTGAGACGTTAAGTCTGCCCGACGGTCGTACCGTCAAGCCATCGGAGCTGGTCGGACCCACCCGCCCGGGTCGGCGCATCGTGTTGACGGGTGATTCGCGTCCCTCGGAAGGAACGATCGCAGTGGCAACGGGCGCCGATATCCTGGTTCACGAGGCGACGTTCGCGACCGAAGAGGCTCCGCGCGCCCTCGAGACCGGACATTCGACCGCTCGCGAGGCAGCGGAAGTGGCCGCGAAGGCCGGCGTCAAGAAGCTCGTGCTCACGCACGTCTCCGCCCGCTACTCGCGCGACACGTCCGAGCTCGAGCGCGAGGCGCGCGAGATTTTTCCGGCCACGGTCATCGCGCGCGACGGGCTCGAGATCGACGTTCCGTTCGAGCCGAGCGCTGCGGATTAAGGGATCGTTGCGCGGTCGGTCGGCGAGGGTATCCTCTTCGGCCGCACACTCGCTCTGGCGGAGCCCCTAACAGCGCTCCTTCGCTCCGCTCAGTCGCGGGTCTCCTTGGTCGCTCGCTTGACGCGGCCTACGAGGACACCCTCACCTCCCTCCAATGAAGATCTCGTTGACCGGCAGCCCGTGTCAGCGAATCGGACTCGAGTATGCGCGCACCTCCGAACGCGCGCGCCCGCCTCGTGCGTTGACGCGCGGAACCCGCGAGACTAGACCCTGCTGCGATGCCGGCGGGAAGGAGGCGCGGGTCCTCGTAGGCCGCTTTCCAAAGCGAGCGCGAGGAGGAGACCCGCGACTGAGCGGAGCGAAGGAGCGCTGTTAGGGGCTCCGACCAAGCGAGCGTAGCGGCCGCAGAGGATCCGCGCCGACTGACCAGGCGCAAAGATCCAGAGGCTTAAGATGCGCGGTCTACGCGCGTCAAATTATTCGAGACTGGCATTGAGCGACGGAAGAGCACGCGCAGCTTCTCGTCCGTGAGCCCCGCCATGATTTTGTCCGGCGCCACGCGCGACGTCACGCTGCGCGACTCCGGCCCGTTCCAGATGTCCCAGGCGTAGCGGTCGAGCCGCGCCGTCTTGCCGCCCGGATGATGGAACACGATCATCGCGTTGCTCGCGCCCGGCACCTGAACTTCCACGCCCCAGTTCGTCCCGTCGGGGCCGCTGAACGGCCTTATCTGTCTTGCCATGATTTCTCTAGTGAGACGTCAACGCCAGCGGATGCAACGGCTGCCGCCCGCTGAATCCCGCGTCCATTTCGTGCCAGTAAAGCACGCTCGGCTCGCCGAGTTTCCAGCAAAAGAAGACCTCGCGTCCGTCGATCTGCCCGTGAAAATCCACCAGCCCTGTGTCCATGCCCTTGCATATCACGTCAAGCGCGTTCAGCTCGGCGATGTAACCCTCGATGTCGCGCGCTAGCCGCTGCGCCTCGATCTGCAGAAGCTCCGCAATCGCGTCGGGGTGATCAGGGCTGGATCCCACGGTCGCGAGCTCGAACTCGCGGACCTTGTCCTCCCAGCGCGCATGATCGCGCACGAGATCCTCGACTATCCTGCTGACCAGAGGCAGGGTCCGGTTTGCTTCCTCGATTGTGAAGATCTTTTCCATGACTCTTACTGTGGTCAGATACGGAAGGTTGGTCAAGGCCGTTGCGACCGTCCACGAGCGCAGTCACCGCACCGTTTTCTCTTCGGCGACCCTCTCCTGCAGCCTCGTCTCCCTCCTCTCCTTCGCCGCCTGGTACCGTCGAATCTCCTCCGGTGTCTCAGGCTTCAGTGCCGGCACGGGCACCGGCCTTCCATTCCGATCGACCGCCACGAACGTCAGGTAGCACGAGTTCGTGTGGCGTCGCAATCCGGTGAGAAGATTCTCGGTCTCGACGCGCACGCCGATCTCCATCGACGTCCTGCCGACGAAGTTGACGCTCGACTTCATGATGACGAGATCGCCGACGTGGATCGGCTCGCGGAAATCCACGCGATCGACCGACACCGTCACGCAAGCGAGCCTCGCATGCCGGATTGCCGAGACGGCGGCTGTGGTATCCATCATCGACAGGACGACACCTCCGAAGACGTGGCCCAGCACGTTGGCGTGCTGCGGCATCATGAGCTGGGCGGTCTCGTGCTGGGTCTCGTGAACGGGGCGAGCGCTGTTGCCCGGCCTGCTCGCGTGCCGCGGCTCGGTTTCCGTCTTCGTGTTCGGCGATTTGCCCGCTGATTTCGAGCGGCTCACGCCTGGTGCCCAGTTGCTTTCGGTACCGGCTTCAGGCGTAGCTTTTTGGTCGACACCTGCTGAATCCGCTCGCCGTAGGCGGTCGCATCATTGAATGCCCGCGCCAGCGCGTGACGAGTCTGAGCGTCGACCCGTGGCTTGTCGAGCCAGAATATCTGGACGAAGCTCGACGCGACGAGTCCGAGCCTCCACTCTCGTCCCCGGTGATCCCGCAGCGACAGCGAGTTCGCCTTGTGAACCGAGTCGTAGTGGGAGATGACGTCGTAGCCATCGTGCCTCCACCTGCGATTGACGAGCCCGCCTTCGCCAGCCGCCTCCTGAACGGTGGAGTCTCGCAGCATTCGGTCGACCTCGGCGGGCTTTCCGTTACGGATGTCGATCACCGCGCGCGTCGTGTCGTCCTGATCGTGATCGTTCGCGCGCTCGACCGAGAGCCTGTGCTCGAGCGCAACGTAGGGGCCGAGCACGTTCAGAATGTCTGTCTCTCCAACCGCCGTGATGTCGATGTCATCGTCAGGATCATCGTCGGGGCCCAGCAGCTGCGCTCTCGGGTGCCGGCGATGGTAATCTTCAGCGAGATGGACGATCGCGCTGTCGTCGAATATGACGGCTGAGTCGCCGGTAGCGAGCTCGCGACGGAACACCCTCTCTCCGCTCAGGAGTGCCCGAGGGAACGAGCGATCGATCTCCCCGACGAAAATCTCGTAGTAGCGCCCGCCGGTTCGCGCCAGAATGAGTGGCGAGCCGCGGATTTTGAGTCCCGAATTGTCGCTCCGCACCCAGTAGGTCTGGTCGCCGGCGGACACGAGAAACTCCGCGGTCGGGGGAGTTGGGGGCGGGAGGGCGCAGGACCCGGCGGAGACACAGGCGCAGGCGAGCAGAACGATATTTCGATTGCGCATCGTTGCCAAATATACCGAGTTTGCACGACGCGACGGACCAAATTGCCCGCTTCGGCGCCACTGTTCAGGGCAGCTATATGCTCGACGCGGCGCCTCTCTCAGGGCGTCCATACGCCCGACGCGATGCTGCTCTCATGGCGGCCATACGCCCGAGCGGACGATGCTCGCGACTGTGATTAGATTGCACCGTCCCCTGCCGACATCCATACACTGGAAGCATGCAATTTCAGAAGATCACCCTCGCGATAGCCGCGGTGGCGGCGTCGGTGCTTGCCTGCACGGGCACGCACGAGGCAACCGCCAAGAACACAACGCCTGATCGTTCTGTGGAGTCCGCGTCCGCGCAGGGCAATGCCAATATGACCTCGGCGAGCGTGGCGAATCCCGCTCGCACGATCGCCGACACGATCGATCGCGCGGTCGCGCGCGTCCCTGCTCGCCCGGCCGCCGACACCGACACTACGCTGCGGCCGCGGGTTGTCGTCCCGGAGCATCCTACTCCACCGGTCCTCGACTCCCTGATCAAAGGCACGCTTCCGGCGCGAGGCCTCTACGTTTTCCGCTTCGCCGCGAACGCTCATCGTCTCAAGCACCTCATCGGAATCGCTGACTCGACCGAGATCAACGCGCTCATCATCGACGTGAAGGACGAATTCGGACTCAACTACGAGTCGAGCGATCCGATGGTGAAGAAGAATGCGGGCACCCAGGTGAAGGCGCACAATCTCCGCGCCCTGGTGGATACGATTCGCGCCCACGGCATTCTCCCCGTCGCGCGCATCGTCGTGTTCAAGGATTCCGTGACGGCGAGGAACAACCCCGAACACACGATCAGGAAGGCGGACGGCACCGCGTGGCACGACAAGAAGGGACAGACCTGGGTGAATCCGTACGCGAATGCGATCTGGGAGTACAACTTCCGCGTCGCGGAAGAGGCGATCAGGATGGGATTCGGCGAGGTCCAGTTCGATTACATCCGATTCCCCGAGCCGTACAAGAGTCTGCCGCCGCAGGTCTTTCCGGAGCAGAACGGACGAAGCAAGCCGCAGGTGCTGGGCGAGTTTCTGACCACCGCGCGCAATCGCTTCGCGAAGCTGGGGGTGAGAACGACGGCTGACGTCTTCGGTCTGGTCACGACGGTCGGCGGCGCGCTCGAAGTCGG
>JBGPHO010000144.1:0-6953 GCA_041484425.1 Gemmatimonadaceae bacterium | reverse complement strand
GCGAGCCAGCGTCGCCGGATTGCAGCTCACGTAGATCACGCCGCGAACGTGCCCCACTTCCGCCTCGAGTGTGTCGGTCACGCGCGAGTCCACTCCAGCGCGCGGGGGATTGAGTATCACCACATCGGCGGGAAGAAGACCCGGAAGCGCGTCTTCCACGCTCGCCCGAATCGCGCGGGACGGCTCCGCCAGCTTCGATGCAGACCAGGCCGACGCATCGTGGTCGAGCTCGACCGCGGTGACTCTCACACCTTCCTCACTGAGCGAGATCGCGGTGTGGCCTGCGCCCGCGTAAGCATCGATCACGGTCCGGGGCTCGAATGAGCGGGCACGGTCGAGAACGTACGCGCGAACGATCTCGGCCATCTCCGCATTCACCTGCGCGAACGAGGCGCTCGGATCGCGATCCGCCCGCTTGTCATATAGAAGGCGGCGCCACTTGTCCTCAGCCGGCTCCCACCACACCGCTGAGATCGAGGGAACCGCGGCCGAGAACTGGTCGCGCGCGGCCCAGCTCTGGCCGCCAATCATCACGAACGTCGGCCCCCCGCTCGTGATGCGGACGCTTCCACGCAGCTCCGTCGCGTCCGGGAAATATGCATCGGCCTCCATGACTTCACGCCACGCGGCGACGACGCGACGGTCGGTGATCGGACAATCCGAGAGCGGAAAAATGCGCGACGGATCGTCGTAGGGGTGAAGCCCCGCGATCCAGCGGGCGCCGCGCCGGCGCAGCGCGAGGGTGAGCTTCGTTCGATAACGCCACTCCCTTGGACTGCGCTCGATCGAAGGCGCGTCGATGATGCGCTTGCCGATGCGCTGCACGGAATCGCGGATGATCGTCTGCTTGGCTGCCAGCTGGGAGTCGTAGGTCATGTGCTGCAGCTGGCAGCCGCCACAGTTGTCTCTCGTGTAGTGGGGGCAGGGCGGCTCGATGCGGACGGGAGAGGAAGACACGATGCTCCTGAGCGCGCCGCGAGCGAAATGCCCTTTGCCCGATATCTGCGTCGTCACCACATCGCCGGGCGCCGTCCTCGGAACGAACACGACGAGCCCGTCGCTTCTCCCGACGCCGTCTCCGCCCGCCGCGATCGAGTCGATAGAGACGCTGACGACGGCCATCAGTCGCGCAGCCCTTCGATGCGCGCAGCCTGCTTCCACGACTCGAGCGCGACCTGGCCGTCCCTGGCTGGAAGCGCTGCGCCGGCCGCGGCGGTCGAGACGGCGCGCGCTCCCCTGTCGCGCTCCGCCAGCAAAGCACCGGCAATCGCCGCGACTCGAACGGACTCTTCGCTGGGCGGACGCCCGAGAATCGAGGCGAGGCGTCGCTCCAGCCACTGAATGTCGATCGCGCCGCGCCGGAAGTCGTCGTCGTCCATGAGGCGAATGTGGAAATCGCGTGAGGTCTCCACGCCCTGAATGATCAGGTCTACGAGAGCGCGCCGCATTCGCGTGACCGCCTGTTCCCGATCGGCGCCCCAGACGATGAGCTTGGCGAGCATCGGATCGTAGTAGAGGCCGATTTCGCTTCCCGATTCCACGCCGCCATCCCAGCGCACTCCTGGACCGCTCGGCAAATGCAGGTATTGGATTCGTCCAGTGGATGGAAGGAAGCTGTTCGACGCGTCTTCGCTGGTGATGCGGCACTCGATTGCCCAGCCGTGCGGCACAATCTCCTCCTGCCTGAACGGGAGCTTTTCACCCGCGGCGATTCGCAGCTGCCACTGCACGATGTCGATTCCCGTCACCAGCTCCGTCACCGGATGCTCAACCTGGAGTCGCGTATTCATCTCCAGGAAATAAAACTCACCGCTCTGATCGAGAAGAAATTCGCAAGTGCCGGCATTCACGTATCCCGCGGCCCGGACCGCGCGCACGGCTGTCTCACCCATCTTTCGCCTCAGCTCCGGCGTGAGCGCGACACTCGGAGACTCCTCGATCATCTTCTGGTGCCGGCGCTGCACCGAGCACTCGCGCTCGCCAAGCGAGAGAACGGTCCCGTGCGAATCGGCGAGGACCTGAATCTCGACGTGCCTGGGCCGCGCGATGAATCTCTCGATGTACACCGCGTCGTCGCCGAACGCGCCCTTGGCTTCCCTGCGCGCGGCTTCGAGCGCGCCGGCCATCTCCTTCGACGCCGAAACCACCCGCATTCCCTTTCCGCCCCCGCCCGCGGCGGCTTTGAGCAGCACCGGATAGCCGAACTTCTTCGCGATCTTCTCGGCTTCCTTCGCATTCTCGAGTGGTTCGGTCGTTCCGGGAACGACCGGAACTCCGTTTGCAACCGCGAGCGTCCGTGCGGCCGTCTTGCTTCCCATCGCCGCGATCGCCTCGGCCGGCGGTCCGACCCAGACGATCCCCGCATCGCGGACGGCGCGCGCGAACCACTCGCGCTCCGAGAGAAATCCGTAGCCGGGATGAATCGCTTCCGCCTTCGTCATCTTCGCGGCTTCGATGATCCTCTCGCCGCGCAGATAACTTTCGCTCGAGGGCGGCGGCCCGATCAGCACTGCCTCGTCCGCCTCGCGGACGTGCGGAGCGCGCACGTCGGCCTCGCTGTACACCGCGACCGTCTTTATCCCGAGCTCGTGGCAGGCGCGAATGACCCGCAGAGCGATCTCGCCACGATTCGCGATGAGAACTTTCTTGAACATCAGGACGTTAGAGTCTCCGCCCTTGATCCATCAGAGCGGAATATTTCCGTGTTTCTTGGGCGGATTCTTGTCCCGCTTGGTCTGCAGCGATTCGAGAGCGTCAATCAGTGCGGGTCGGGTATCGCGCGGATCGATGATGTCGTCGAGGTAGCCGCGACCAGCCGCGATATACGGGTGAGCAAACTTTTCTCGATACTCCTCGATCTTCGCTTCGGTCGCCGCCGCTTCGTCGTTGCTCTCGGAGATCTCCTTTCTGAACAGTATCTCCACCGCACCCTTTGGTCCCATCACGGCGATCTCCGCCGTCGGCCAGGCGACGTTGAAGTCGCCGCGGATGTGCTTTGAGCTCATGACGTCGTAGGCCCCGCCGTATGCCTTGCGCGTGATTACGGTCAGCTTGGGCACCGTCGCCTCGCAGTACGCGTAGAGGAGCTTCGCCCCGTGCTTGATGATTCCGCCGTGCTCTTGCGCCGTTCCCGGCAAGAAACCCGGGACGTCCTCGAACGTCACGAGCGGAATGTTGAACGCATCGCAAAAGCGGATGAAGCGGGCGGCCTTGAGCGAGGCGCTGATGTCGAGCACTCCAGCGAGCACGGCCGGCTGGTTTGCCACCACGCCGACACTGAATCCGCCCAGGTGGGCGAAGCCGCAGATGATGTTCTTCGCGTACTCGCGCTGCACTTCGTAGAACTCGGCGTCGTCGACGACACGCGTAATCACCTCGTGCATGTCGTACGGCTTGTTGGCGTTGTCCGGAACGACATCGAGGAGCGACTCTTCGCGCCGGTTGCGCGGGTCGGTGCCGGGCCCCCGCGGCGCGTCGCCGAGATTGTTTGACGGAATGAAGCGGAAAAGATCTCGAATGTGCTGGAGGCATTCCGGCTCGGAGTCGCAGGCGAAGTGCGCGACGCCCGACTTGGCGGCGTGTGCGTCGGCTCCACCCAGCTCCTCCATCGTGACATCTTCGTGGGTGACCGTCTTCACGACGTTGGGACCGGTCACGAACATGTACGACGTGCCCCGCACCATGTAGGTGAAATCGGTGATTGCCGGAGAATAGACGGCACCACCTGCACACGGTCCAAGCACCGCCGAGATCTGGGGAATAACGCCGGAGGCGAGCGTGTTGCGAAGAAATATCTCCGCGTATCCTCCCAGTGAGACGACCCCTTCCTGGATGCGCGCCCCGCCCGAGTCGTTGAGGCCGATCACGGGCGCGCCGTTCCGCATCGCCAGGTCCATGATCTTCACGATCTTCTCGGCGAAGGATTCGGAGAGCGACCCGCCGAATACGGTGAAGTCCTGGGAGAAGACGTAGACGAGCCGGCCGTCGATCTTCCCGTGTCCGGTGATGACGCCATCTCCGTAGAACTTCTGGGCCTCGAGCCCGAAATCAGTCGAGCGGTGGACCACAAATCGGTCGAGCTCGACGAACGAGCCCTCATCGAGCAGAAGGTCGAGTCGCTCGCGGGCAGAGAGCTTGCCCTTTTCGTGCTGTGTCTTGAGTCGCGCCTCGCCCCCGCCCAGCTCGGACTCGGCGCGCCGGCGCTCCAGGAGGTCGAGCTTGTCTCGCATCGTCATTGGAGCGAAAAGCTAACGCCCTGCGGAGTGGGCATCTAGCGCCGCTCGAGCGACAAAGCGAAGGTCTGGCCCGGAGGGCGGATGCGTTGCTATCGTTCCCGTTGTACTGATAGCATCAAAAAACAACCCGTCCGACTTGACTCCACCACGAAGAAGGTCACGCAAGCCGCGTAAGCGCGGGGTGCGCCGTCCCGCGCAACAGCACACATCGCTACCGACGAGTCGCAACGCGTACATGGAAACGCGCCAGTGGCTGCTCGATCGGCATGGTCCGGTGTGCGCCTACTGCGAGCGCCGCGTGAGCTCGAAAGCGATCACGATGGATCACGTGACGCCGCGAAAAGGCAAGACGGCCTACGATCGGCGCGACAATCTCGTCCTCGCTTGCCCGGCGTGCAACGCGCTCAAGGCCGATCAGCCATTCCTGGCATTCCTGCTGGCGCGACGGGCGCGCGCGGCAAGCCTGGTTCGCTACGGCGGGCACCTGAGTCCGATGCTGCTCGACCTTGCGCGAGAGATTGCGGGACCGGAAGCGTCGGCGCGCGCGGAGCGGCTGTCGGACCCGGACTACCCCTACCTGGACTAGGAGCCCGCCGGCTCCAGCTCGCCTGTGCTTGGAGCCGTCTCTCCGGTGTTGTCGGCCGGAGTTGGGCTCGCTGCCGGCTTTGCCACGCGCTTGTCAGCGGCGCGGCGGGTTTTCGGCTTGAGTCTCGCCTTGATGAACCCCAGCACATCCATCTCGTGCTGACGAAGGGTGGGGCCTATCGTCTTCCGTTTGTTCCAGTGGTGCTCCGGTAGCGGAGGCAGAACCGATCCCTCCAGATATGCCTCGATGAGCGCCGGGTGGATGTAGTACTTGCGGCAGACGCTGCGCGTGTTGCCGAGTCTCTTGGCGGTCACATCAACCGCCGATACGATGTTCTTCTCCGCCTCGCGCTTGGTCTTGGCCGGTCCCATCTTCCGCAGCGCTTCCGCCACGAGCATCGTCCCCGCCCAGGTGCGGAAGTCCTTTGCGGTGATCTCGCGGCCTGTGACATCCTGCAGGTATTTGTTCACATCTTCCGCGTCGACTTCCTGCCGCTTGCCCTCGTCGTCCAGGTACTTGAACAGCTCCTCTCCGCGGAGGGCCTGACAGCGCTGCACGATCCGCGCGATGCGCTTGTCGGTCACCGAGACGGCGTGCTGAATCCCGCTTTTTCCACGAAACTCGAAGCGAAGCTCCGATCCCACGACGGCGACGTGCCGACGGCGGAGTGTGGTAAGACCGAAAGACTTATTGGATTTCCTGTACTCGTCCGATCCGATTCGGATCAGCGTCGTTTCGAGCAGCCAGACGACGGTTGCCATGATCTTGTCGCGGTCGAGTCCTTCCTTCGCGATGTCGGTTTCCACGCGCTCACGGATCTTCCACAGGACGTCGCTCAGCTCGAACATCCGCTCGAACTTGGTTCCGTCGCGGTGCTGCCGAAAATGCGGGTGGTAGCGATACTGCTTGCGGCCACGGCCGTCGCGGGCCGTCACCTGTAGGTGTCCGTCCTCGTGCGGGCAGATCCACACATCGGTCCACGCCGGAGGAATCACTAGCGACCGCAGCCGATGCAGAGATTCGCGCGACCGGATCACGAGGCCGTCGGGATCGACGTACGTGAAGCCGCGGCCGTGGCGCTGGCGGCGAATTCCCGGCATCGCATCGGTGACGTACCTGAGGCCCGCGGCTTCGGCGGAACCCATGTATTCGTGAGAGACAGACTGGCCCAGCTTTCCTCCTCGTACTCGCGCGCTCAAAGCTCACGCCTCTTACCGCGAGGCGGAGAGGCGGGGCGTCCGATATGGACGAGACGAGCGCGGGGTGGCAACCTTTTCTTGCTCATCCCAGCGCTGGACCGCTCGTATGGCCACCCGCGGCTCGTGGCCGATTCGCGTCTGGACCGCCGCGCCCGTCAGGCGTTCCGGACCGGTACCGTGGCGAGCGCCGGTTCCCGACGTTCAATTTGCCCGCAAAGGGTACGGGTGTGCCCCAGGGAGGATAGATGGCCAAGTCGAAGCACCAGGTCCGTTTTCCGGGCGAATCAGAATCCTATCGCGCTGAGCGGGACAAGCTGCTGGACGCCGAAATCGAGATGCGGCGAACGATCGAATCAGTCGCCGCCCAGAGACGACGCCTTCCGCTCGGCGGCGAGGCTCCACAGGACTATGCCTTCGAGGAGATTGTCGGCGCCGATGCCAAGGGAAAGAAGCGGAAGGTGCGGATGTCCGAGCTGTTCGCTCCCGGGAAGGATTCCCTGATCCTCTACAGCTTCATGTTCGGACCCGAGATGCCGAGCGCCTGCCCCTCCTGCACCTCCATAATCGACGGCCTGGATGGCGAGGCGCCCCACGTCATGCAGCGGGTGAACTTCGCATCGTCGCAAAGTCGCCGATCGAGCGCATACGCGATTGGGCGAAAGAGCGGGGTTGGCGCAATTTGCGATTCCTGTCGTCCGCGGGATCGACGTACAACCACGACTACCAGGGGGAGAACGCGAAAGGCGAGCAGATGCCAGCCTTGAACGTGTTCGTGCGGAAGAACGGCAAGATTTCACACTTCTACAACACGGAGCTTATGTTCGCGCCGTCAGATCCGGGGCAGGATATGCGTCACGTCGACATGATCTGGCCGATCTGGAATCTTTTCGACGTGACGCCCGAAGGACGAGGGGAGAAATGGAATCCGAAGCT
>JBGPHO010000143.1:0-7011 GCA_041484425.1 Gemmatimonadaceae bacterium | reverse complement strand
CTTCGCCCCTACGCGCTCGCCCGCGTCATCGCCGCAGAGCGCGATGTCAGCGGCGGACGGACCGCGGGCGCCAGCGCCGACGGGAAGGTTGGGTTGGACGCGAAACTCGCCGTGTCGTCGACGATGACAGCGGACCTAACGATGAACACCGACTTCGCGCAGGTCGAGGCCGACCGGCAGCTCATCAACTTGACGCGCTTCCCACTCTTCTTTCCCGAGAAGCGGGAGTTCTTCCTGGAATCGAGTGGCCTGTTTGATGTGGGCACGCTTGAGAGAACACAACTCTTCTACTCGAGGAGGCTTGGTCTCGACTCGACTGGTGCGCCCATTCCGATTTTCGGCGGCGCACGCGTCTATGGCAAGGTGGGGCGATGGGGAATCGGTTTGCTTGATGTGCGGACCGGCGGACGAGAGCAGGCGAACGACGTCGCAATCCGAGTCGGCCATGACTTTCTCGACCGTTCGACGGTGGTCGCGATGCTCGTCGATCGATCCCGTTCCGACGCGCGTAATGAACGCGGAGCCGGCGCGGATCTCGACTTTCCGCTGGTGGTGGGTGGCTATAACGTCGAGCCGCATTTCTGGATGATGGGAACTAGAACGGCCGCGGTTCCGCGGACACCACTTGCGTGGCGAATCTCGACCGACGCCCCGAACGATCTGTTCGACACCTTTGTTTCGCTCTATTCGATCGATTCGGGCTTCAATCCCACCATGGGGTTCGTGCGACGGACGGGAATTTGGGAGACGACCGGACACATAGACCTCCAGCCGCGCCCGCGCTTCTGGGGTATTCGCCAGCTTGACCTCACACCAATTCCGAGCTGGGACATCATTACGGATCGAACGAACAGTCTCACCGATCCAACGACCTGGCAAACCGCGAACTTCGAATGGCACGCGTTCGCCGGCGTGCTACAATCGGGGGATCAGTTCGAGGTCAACGTGCGGCGCGAGCTTGACGCGCCGAGCGAAGCGTTCGGGATCTTTCGTGGGACGACCATCGCCGCCGGCCGCTACTGGTGGACAAGCGGAGATATTCAATACCAGACATCCTCCGGGCGCCCGCTCAGCGCCGTGGCGATCGTCAGCAGTGGACAGTTTTATGATGGTCGGAGCGATGGCGCGGAAATCGGCGCGACCTTTCGTGGTGGAGGACACGTGATCGTCGGAGTCACTCATTCGATTACGTCCGCTCGTCTCTCAGCGGGGAGCTTCACGGCAGTTCAAACAACAGGGCGACTCGAGTACACCTTCAATACGCGCACCGGCTTTCTCGGCTTCGTTCAGTTCAACAACGAGTCTCAGCGCGCCGATTTCAATCTTCGGTTCCACTGGATACCTCAGATCGGCGATGACGTGTACGCTGTCTGGAACTCGGGCTATACGACGGATCCATCAGTGCCAAGCCGGTTCCCCTCGGGCCGCGTACTCTCTCATCCGCTGAACGGCGCATTCATACTCAAGGCGGTGCATCGAATCTCGAAGTAGCCAGGAGTCCTCTCCTGTCATCGTCGAAACATGAGTGCGCTATGGAGTGGAGTGCACTCCCGCCCGTTCCAGCGAGATCGTCGTCCCGTCTGGTTGGTGCGTCACAGAGCCGCCCTGCGCGGTAATGAGTCTGTCCGCGAGCGCGACGTCTCCAGTGTACGAGTGCGGAGAACCATGGTTCACGATGATCTTGATCGTGGTCGGTTCGCTTGCCGCGTGAATCGAGATCGACGTTCCGGGAATCGCGTACCGCACCGCGTCCTTGAGTATCAATCCAAGGGCGTCCTGCAATCTGCCGCGGTCTCCGACCACCCGCGGCAATGCCGGCTCCAGCTCAGAGAGGATTCGCACGCCCTGCTTGGTTGCCTGGGCGTTCAGTATTGGGAGCAGCGACTTGATCAGCTCGCCGGGTTTCACCAGGTCCCTCCGAAGTGTCAGAGCCCCCCGGTCGATGTCCGCGATTTCGCGGAGGTGATTCAGCTCCACCTCTGCCGCCTCCGTCGCCTCGCGGGCGGCGCCGATCATCTCTTCCTGGTTGTCGTTCAGCTCGCCGAAGTGATTGTCCTGGAGCACGTGCAGGGAGAGGCGCGCTTCGGCGAGCTGCTTGGACGCCGAGGTTGCCGCTTCGGCGAGGAGCGTCGCGTACTCTATCGTACGTCGACCCGCATCCGCGGCAGCGCGCGCGGCGTCGGCTTTGGCCGCCGTAGCCGCTTCGCCGAGCAATTCGACCCTCTGCTCGATGACATCCAGCTCGTCCGCCTCTTCGTCGCCACCTTTCGTGGAGGCGAGACGCTCGACTCGGTGCGCGACGTACCGCGTTTCCCGCCACGCTACCACGAGTGAGATTATCGTCGCGGCGCCGGCGGCCCAAACGACCATTACCGGCGCCGTTTGATGGTACTGACCCCAGTAGGCCAGACCCGCGACCGTGAACAACCCCACAACGGACGGTATCACGCCGAGGAACAGCCGATGGGAGATCTTCATGGGCGCGGGGCCTTGTTCGCGCGTTGGTCGTTGAATGAGACGACCAGGACGTCGATATCCATTGTATTGTTCACGAGCTTGTCGACCACGGAGCCGCGGGTGACGCGTTGCCACCAGTTTCGTCTCGACTGTCCCGCTACGATGAGTGTCACGCCGTGCTCGACCGCGAACTTGACGAGTGTTTCTGCTACATCCGTCCCTTCGAGCTTTACGACTTCGGCGCCCATGCTCTGGGCTTTCTGAATGTTGTCGACCAGCTTCCGCTGCACGGTGGCGTCTATGCGGTCGGCCCGCTCATCGGGAGTTTGAACGTAGACGCAGTACCAGTCGAGGTTGAGCCGTCCCGCGATGCGACTCGCCTTCCGCAGCAGTTCCTCCGTCAGAGTCAGCTGACTCGGGAGCGCGACCAAAAGCCTGTCAACAGTGCGCACGGATTGTGGCGTCTTTCTCACGTCGCCGCGGGTGATGCTCTCCCGGAGGCGGTCGACGTTGCTGGCAACTTCGCGTAGCGCCAGCTCTCGCAGCGTGGTGAGATTCTCTTCGGTGAAGAAATTCGCCAGCGCCGCCGGAATCTTCTCGGCCGCGTAGATCTTTCCGTCTGTGAGCCTCTGGCGGAGATCCTCGGCGCTGATGTCGAGGTTCACGACCTGATCGGCGTCCGTCACCACCCAATCTGGAATCGTCTCCCGGACGGTTACGCCGAGCGTCTCGGCGATGATGTTGTTTAGAGACTCGAGGTGCTGGACGTTGACGGCGGAGATGACGCTGATTCCTTCGTCGCGCAGAAGCTCGACATCCTGCCAGCGCTTGGCGTGGCGAGAGCCAGGCACGTTGGTGTGCGCGAGCTCGTCGACGATCGCCACTTCGGGCGCACGGGCAATCACGGCGTCAACGTCCATCTCCTCGAGCGTCACTCCGCGATACGCGATCTGCCGGCGGGGAACGACTTCAATGTCCGCTATCTGGGACGCCGTCTCCGCGCGACCGTGGGTCTCGACGAATCCCACCACGACATCGATCCCGCGCCGGCGAAGATCGTGGGCTTCCTGAAGCATCCGGAAAGTCTTGCCCACGCCCGCCGCCGAGCCTATGTACACCTTGAGCTTTCCCCGCTCACGGCTCTTGAGCAGCTCGACGAATTCGGAAGTCTCCGCCCGCGGTGTTTCGCGCGTCTCCACCGGGGCCGCCGCATTCCCGTATCCCTTGTTGACGTCGTCGGGCATACGCGGAGGGAGCTCCTCAGAAGGTAAGTGCGAGGGAAGTTACAAGAAGTGTGTCGCTATTGGCCGTTCCGGTGGAGGCGGACCGGTTTGGGAAGACCGGGTCGCCGGCCCATGTCCCGCGAAGCTCGCTTCGCCAGAGAATGCGGGTTGGACCGACCGGGGAGACATCGACTCCCAGGGAGCCGGTGGTCGCCTTGAATCCGCCCGGCGATCCCGTCGCGACTATGACCTGATCCGGATCCTGATAGCGTTCGACGCGCCCGGAGACTCCAATGACCGGTGTCACCTGAGCCTTACCGATGAGGCCGGTTGACCACCACGAAGAGGTCCCGCCATTCTGCGCCTTCTGCTGGGTGCCGTAGTCGAAGTTGCCTTGCAGTGTGAAGGTCGGAGTTAGTCCACTGCGAAACCCCACTCCGTTAAAGACGCGAAGCCGATTCGACGCCGCCTCGTTGCCGATGAAATTGTAGTAGGACAGCGTCGTGCTCGAGCTTCGGGCGTAGTCGAGCCGCGCGCCAACAGCCTTGTCCTGATTGTTCTCCGAGATGTTCTGCCAGCCGTTCACCACGGTGAGGAGCGCGGACAGCTTCGGGGTAGCCTGCCACGTAAGCTTGACGCCGCTCTCATAGTACGGCGTGAAGTCGGCGCTCAATGAGCGCGTGTACGTCAGGTTGTCGCGAGAGATAAAGCTTTCCACACCGATGTGTGAAAGGAAGATCCCTCCATCCACCCACAACGATGGGTTGATCTGATACCCCGCCACTGCTTCCTGGATGAAGCGCGAGAGATCTGGCCCACTCACCGATCCAATTGTAGGCTCGCCCGCATAGTTCGATTGCACCGACGTTCCGGCCTGGAGCGCGAGCCGACCCCATACACGCGGGCCGCTCACCTTGGCCTCAACGTAGGCGAGGTTCACGTTGAACTCGTTGTGTCGCGCCGCCTGGGTGGTGAATGGCCGGTCGAAATTCACAGGCCGGCCAAAATCATAAGCGTAGTAGCTGTCGATGAAACCGCCGAAAGCGACTGTGACCGCCGAGTCAGGCGGCGAGTGAGCGGCCGCGGAGTCGCGCGCCGCTGGAGCGGCAGACGGTCCTGGCGTTTGAGCGGAGGCTACGCCTACGGCAAATGCCAACGGCAGTGTCAGAGTGACGCGAAATAAAGTCGTCTTTTTCACAGAATGATTGAATTGCAAATGCGCGCTATTTGCGCGGGGAAGCTGGACGAGGAAACGCATTGTCGAGCGCGATGTTGAGCGCGAGGACGTTCACTCGGGGCTCGCCGAGGAAGCCAAATTGGCGGGCCTCCACGTAATGGAGCGTGAGCTCGCGTATTTGGGAGCTGTCAACTCCGCGCGCAGCTGCAACGCGAGCTACCTGAAACAGGGCGTTGGCGGGGGAGATGTGGGGATCGAGCCCGGAGGCTGACGCCGTCGCCATGTCCGTCGGGATCCTTCCCTTCGGGATACCGGCACTCTCCGCCTGCGCGATCGCGCCGGCGATGAGCGTATCCGCCAGCTTCCTGTCAGTGGGTCCCTTGTTTGTGCCGCCCGAGGCGGTCGGGTCGTACCCATTGCCAGCCGCGGACGGGCGTGGATGAAAGTACCACTGCTGTGTGAACTGTTGCCCGATGAGTCTGCTGCCGATTACCTGACCGTCCGCCGTCACGAGGGATCCGCTGGCTTGATTCGGAAACACCAGCCGTGCGACAGCTGTCACAACCCCCGGGTAGATGAGGCCAGTGACGACGATGAAAACGAAGGTGAGGAAAATGGCGGGTCGAAGCTGATTTCTTATCATTGGAATGGGCGTCCGCTAAACTGCGTGGACGAAAACGAGAATGACATCGATGAGCTTGATGCCGATGAAGGGGATGATGATGCCGCCGATTCCGTAGATGGTCAGATTTCGGCGCAGTATGATCCCCGCTGGCGCCGGCCGATACTTCACGCCGCGCAGCGCGAGAGGAATCAGAGCGATGATTATGAGCGCGTTGAAGATCACGCTGGCCAGAATTGCGGACTGAGGCGAGTGAAGGCGCATCAAGTTCAACGCGCCAAGAGCGGGATACGTGGCGAGAAAGAGGGCAGGAATGATCGCGAAGTACTTGGCGACGTCGTTGGCGATCGAGAACGTCGTCAATGATCCGCGCGTCATCAGCAGCTGCTTCCCGATCTCCACGATCTCGATCAGCTTGGTCGGATTCGAATCGAGGTCGACCATGTTGCCGGCTTCGCGCGCCGCCTGGGTGCCGGTATTCATTGCTACTCCGACATCGGCCTGAGCGAGCGCCGGCGCATCGTTGGTGCCGTCGCCAGTCATCGCGACGAGGCGTCCGCCGCTCTGCTCCCGGCGAATCAGCTGCATCTTGTCTTCTGGCTTCGCCTCGGCCAGGAAGTCATCGACGCCCGCTTCCTTTGCGATCGCGGCCGCCGTGAGCGGATTGTCTCCCGTGATCATGATCGTGCGAATGCCCATCGCGCGGAGACGGTCGAATCGCTCGCGCATCCCGCCCTTCACGATGTCCTTGAGGTAGATGGAGCCGAGCACACGTGCTTTGCCGTGATCGCTTTCGGCGACGACCAGCGGCGTCCCGCCCTCGCGCGAAATGCGCTCTACGATCGCGTCGATCTCGCGTGGAACGGTGCCCCCGTGCTCGCGCACCCATTTGGCAATCGAATCGCCCGCGCCTTTGCGGAGCTTGATCGAGTTGAAATCCACCCCACTCATTCTCGTGGCAGCCGAGAACGGTACGAACTTCATCTCGGCGTGGCCTTCGCCGGCGCCGACGTCGCGGCCGCGCAGCTTGAACCTCTCTTTCGCCAGTACCACGATGCTGCGGCCTTCGGGTGTCTCATCAGGGAGCGACGAGAGCTGGGCGCGGTCGGCAAGCTGCTCGACGGTCGTGCCGGGGACCGGAAAGAACTCGACCGCCTGCCGGTTTCCCAGTGTGATCGTGCCGGTTTTGTCGAGGAGCAGTGTGTTGACGTCACCCGCGGCTTCGACGCTGCGTCCGCTCACCGCGATCACGTTTTGCTGAATGAGTCTGTCCATGCCTGCGATGCCGATCGCCGAGAGAAGCCCCCCGATGGTCGTTGGAATCAGGCAGACCAGAAGCGAGACGAGCACCGGCACGCTCAGTGACGTTCCCGCATAGATCGCGAACGGCTGCAGCGTCACGACGGCGAGCAGGAAGATGATCGTGAGGGCCGAAAGAAGGATCGTCAGCGCGATCTCGTTCGGAGTCTTCTGCCTTGACGCACCTTCAACCAGCGCTATCATGCGGTCGATGAACGTCTCGCCCGGATTGG
>JBGPHO010000142.1:0-7014 GCA_041484425.1 Gemmatimonadaceae bacterium | reverse complement strand
CGCTCGACTTCGTCGATCTCCTGCGGCATCGAATCGATCTCGATGCGGAGGCGTGACGCCGCTTCGTCGATCAGATCGATCGCCTTGTCGGGGAGGAAGCGATCGCCGATGTAGCGATTGGAGAGCGTCGCGGCGGCGACGATCGCGCCGTCGGTAATGCGAACGCCATGATGCGACTCGTATCTCTCTTTGAGTCCGCGCAGAATCGCGATCGTGCTATCGACCGACGGCTCACCGACGAACACGGGCTGGAAGCGGCGCTCGAGAGCCGCATCTTTCTCGATGTTTTTCCGATATTCGTCGAGCGTGGTGGCGCCTACCACGCGTAGCTCACCTCGGGCCAGCATGGGCTTCAGCATGTTCCCCGCGTCCATCGACCCCTCGGCTTTGCCGGCGCCGACGAGGTTGTGTATTTCATCGATGAACATGATGAACTGCCCTTCCCCCTCGGTAATTTCTTTCAGCACCGCCTTGAGCCGCTCTTCGAACTCGCCACGAAACTTCGCGCCGGCGATGAGCGCGCCGAGGTCGAGCGACAGGAACCTCTTGTTTTTCAGACCCTCGGGGACATCGCCGTTGATGATGCGCTGCGCGAGGCCCTCGGCGATCGCCGTCTTGCCGACACCCGGCTCGCCGATGAGAACCGGATTGTTCTTGGTGCGGCGGGAGAGCACCTGGATGACGCGACGTATCTCTTCGTCGCGGCCGATCACCGGATCGAGCTTCCCTTTGCGTGCCGCATCCGTCAGGTCGCGCGTGTAGCGCTGCAGCGCCTGGTACTGGTTTTCCGGAGTCTGGTCGGTGACGCGGTGCGAGCCGCGCACCGTTTGGAGCGCCTCCAGCAGCGCGTCGTGCGTCGCGCCTACGCCGTTGAGAAGATTTCTGCTCTCGGCCCCCTTCACGTCGGAGAGCGCGAGGAGGAAATGCTCCGTCGAGACAAACTCGTCGCCCAGCGTTTGCGCGTCGGCTTCCGCCTTGTCGAACACCTGATTGAGCTCGCGTGAGAGCGTCGGCTGCGCATTGGACTGCTTCGGATAGCGCGCCATCTCGCGGCCGACCGCCTCGCGCAGCTGCGTGACGCTGACGCCGAGCTTCTGGAGGATGGGGACGACTATACCCTCGTCCTGGGTGAGGAGCGCAAGCAGGAGATGCAGGTCATAGACGAGTGGATTCCCTGCACGGCGCGCAAGGTCCACTGCTTCGCTGAGGGCCTCGGTCGCTTTGACGGTGAGACGGTCTGGATTGATCATTGTCTGCCCGGTGGGAGAAGGCGCGAGTCAGCTATCCCGGTGCAACCCAGGTGCCGACAAAACCGGCCAACGTGGCACACTTGTCCTACAAAAGAAAAGAGACGCGCCCAGGTTCTGCCAGGACGCGTCTCAAAAAGTCAGATCGAGCTCAACGTCAGCCGCCCGGGGCTGAGAATCGCCCCTACTTTCTGACGATCATCTTCTTGACGAGGACCTTGCCATCAACCTCGAGTCGATAGAGGTAGATCCCCGATGCTACGTCATCGCCCGTCTGCGAGTATTTGCCATCCCAATACACCATGTACTCGCCACACGTTAACAGCAGACTTTCCAGCGGCTCGCCGCCGGCGACATTCCCCACACCGCCCTGCAAAACCGGCACAGCAACCTGCTGGGCCAGAAGGTTATAGATCCGCAGACTTACGCGGTGCTGACGTCCGGAGTCGGTGCATCCCTGTGCATCGCCAATGACGAACCGAATCCGTGTGTCCTGATTGACTGGGTTCGGAAAGTTCTGTCCCAGTTGCAACCCGGCGCCTTGTCCTCCGCCGGTCTGGGGTGAAAGTCCCTGAGCCGCCGAACGACCTGGCATGAACGCGCCGAGCACGAGCACTACCAACAGCGCCCGCCACAGGTGCTTCATGTTGTCTCCAAATGCTGACGAAAGAGGGTCTCTAGACGCTAACTCCTACGAAGGTGGACATTTGTTCTCTTGCCGCGAACTTACGAATGAGCCCGGGAAGTGTCAAGCAGAATTCCACCTGCTTGCCGCAGAATTCGGCCTTCACCCCGCCTTTCCGTAATGCCGTTTCGGTCACAGTACTCCAGAAAAGGAATGAGGTACTTTCTCGAGAATCCGAGCACATCTCGAAGCTGGGCAGGCACATAGACCTGTCCCGGCACCAGCTTCGCCCGGAGCCGCGCGATCATTGCGTCGAGCGTGTTCCGGTCATAATAGCGATCCGTCTCCACCTGGACGACTCGCCCCTGCCGCTCCAGAAATCGAAGCAGGGCAGGAACCGAGCTACCGTAGCGTAAGACCAGCTCGTTCACGCTCGGCGGCTCCTGGCTCCCAGCGCAAATATCATGCACCAGGTGGTTGCCCGTTTCTACATCGCGCTCGCTCAGGGAGGGCACCCATCCAGTTTTGCGCATCAGGGGTCCACGGCACTCTATCTCCCCCGCTCGCTCCATTTCGCGAATCGAGATGTCGGCCAGTTCTTCGTCAACGCGAAGCCCTTCCCTGAGCGTACGCGCGGGGACGCCCAGGGACAGTGGAGAATTGATCTCATACTCAGCGATAATTCGTCTTACGCTTGCCATTACTCTTTCGACAGCAACAGCCGCAAAAAGGTTGTTCGCTCCGACCCTCGCGCCGCTCTGTTCGATGAGGCCTTCAACCTCAGCAGGAGCACAACCGGTCCGCACGGGAATGTCATCGGCCCGGACGCCGCGCGCGGAATCTACCTCCAACATGTAAGCCAGCCGTGCTGCGGTCTCTCCGGACAGCTTTTCCAGCTCCTCGCCGGAAGGATGCAGTAACGCGCGGCGACGCGCGTACGGGTCGATCACGACGCCACCGCCGATTGTCCGAAGCGGGGCCGGGAGCCGGAGCACAAATCTGTCGCCGCCCCGAATGACGAGCGGGGCGTCGGTCGTGACGCGCATCAGCGCCGCCGCTCCGGACTCGGGCTCCACCGCCGCCGACACCAGTCGCGCGCCAACTTCGGACGCGCCCGCATGAAGCCGCAGTCGGGTACGCGGCGTCAGGGTTGCCCCGATGCCAGGCTCGAGGGTGACCACCGCCTCGAAGAGTGAGGTCGGCTGCCAATGTTCCTCGCGGACGAGGACCGACCCGCGCGATACATCGCTGACATCGAGTCCGGCCAGCGCGATGGCGGCTCGACCCCCCGCCCTGGCAACGTCCGCGGACCGTCCGTGCTGCTCGATTCTTCTCACTCTCGCCGGCTTGCCGGACGGACGGACGAAAACGCTCGCATCAACGGGCAGCTCGCCGCTCCACACGGTGCCCGTCACGACAGTACCCGTTCCTTTTATTGTGAACGCCCGATCGACCGGCATCCGGAACAGGTCGTCGCTGCCGCGCGGTCTCCCGCTCGTCAATAGCTCACTCAGGACCGCGCGCAACTCGTCCAGGCCGGTAAGGGTTCGGCTCGAGCAGCTCACGACAGGCGGAGTGGGTAGCGGAGATCCGTCGAACAGAGCGAGGACATCGCTTCGCACCAGTCCGAGCCACTCTTCGTCAACGAGATCGCATTTCGTGAGAGCTACGACGATCTGCGGAATTCTCAGCAGCTCCAGGATCAGCAAATGCTCGCGCGTCTGCGGCATCACTCCTTCGTCCGCCGCTACGACCAGAAGACCGAGGTCGATCCCGCTGGCGCCGACGAGCATGCTGCGCACGAAGTCTTCGTGGCCTGGGACATCGATTACTCCGACTGTGCCGACGCCCTCGAGCGAAAGCGGCGCAAATCCAAGGTCAATCGTGATTCCGCGACGCTTCTCTTCGGGCAGGCGATCGGCATCGACACCGGTCAGAGCTTTGACGAGCGCGGTCTTGCCATGATCGATGTGGCCAGCGGTGCCGATGATCATGCTGCGCTCCAGCGCTCGTGCTCCCAGACGGCGAACGCCCGGAGCGGACGGTCGTCGGCGAGGTGCGCGCCAAGGAATTCACGCAGCAGTCGCTGGTGCGAGCGGGCTTCCGCGTCGGTGAGGTGAACGGAGTCGTCGCCCTCGAGCCAATGCCGAATCGCCGCTCGCGCCGCCGACGGAATTCTGCGCCCGCCCGGCGCCAGCTTGCTGCACGCCGGGCAGACGATTCCGCCCGACGAATGTGAGAACGTCGTGTCGTCGGCGTCTCGAAGCGGCGTGTGACACAGGGCGCAACTGGACAGCTCCGGCGTGAAGCCAAGAACGGAGACTACGCGCCAGCAGCCGGCGAGGCCATCCTCGATCGTACGCTCCGGCGCGGAGCGAGCGATCCGGTCGAGCACGTCCGCTACGGTATCATAAAGTTGGGGATTGTCGGCCTCTCCGGCGAAGCGGAGCGCCAGCTCGGCGATCGCGGAAGCGGCCGTAAACCGGCCGATATCTTCCGCCAGCTCACCACGCGTGCGCGAAATCTCGAAGCCGGCGAGGTTGTGGAGCTCACGATTGGGCTTGACGTAGAGCTGCGCCGACCCTTCGGCGAAGAGATCGAGCGCCGTACCGTAGCGCCCGCGCGATTTCCGCGCACCCCGCGCCAACACGGACTGCACGCCCGCCTCTCTCGTCAGCAGGCGAATGATCCGAGAGCTCTCGAGGTAGTCGAAGGCGTGGAGGACGATCGCCTCTGTCACGAGGAGGGGCATGGAGAGAATGTAACACGCGGTCTGGACCCGACCGCGCGCTAAAAGAGCACGGAAGCTCGCCCTCCAATGAGAATTGTTCTCCTCGGTGAGGCGAAGTTGAGAACATCCTCGTAACGCTTGTCGAACACGTTATCCAGCCGCGCATTGAGCGTTAGCCCCCCGCGCTTGAGCCCGCTAAGGGGATACTCGGCCGACAGGTCCACTTTTGCATACGCGGGCAGCGTCACTCGCGGCGACGGGAACTGGGAGAAGTCGGTGTCCGGTCGCTTTCCGACGTAGCTCACGGCCGTGCCCAGACTCATGCCCCAGCGCCGGGTATAGGACACAACGAGACTTCCAGAATGGGTCGGCCGGCGAATCAACTCATCGCCAACGCGATCACTTCCCTGATACGCCGCATCGATTTCTGTGACGCGCGGATTGACGATGGTGTAGCTCGCGGTCCCCCGCCAATTCGTCGCGGGCGTGAGCTGCAGCTCGGCTTCATATCCGTTGGAGCTCGCGCCAGTGAGGTTGGCGTAGCTGCCAAGGAACGCCGGCGGTCCACCACCCACGAACTGGATCAGATCGGAGAAGCGCTGTGTGAAGTAGCTCGCGCTGAGCCGAACGAGATCGGGATGGATGTTGGTCGCCATTCCGATCTCGGCCGAACGGATTCGCTCGGGCCGCAGATCGGGGCTGCCGATTGTAAATAGAGTTGGGCGGAGCTGGTTGAACGCGGGCGCGTTGAACGCCGTGCTGAGCGAGGCCCGAATTCTCAGCCCCGGAACGAAGGCCGCGTTCGCGCCCAGACGGTAGGTGGCGAAACGACGGTAGTCGGAGTTGTCATCGACCCGTCCGGCCACTGTGTAGGAGAAACGCTCGGTGAGGTTTCCCAGCAGCTCGGAGTAGTACGCCATGTTGTGACGCGATGCGTCGAACGAATCCGTCTGACTCGTCGGCGCACCTACGTTCCCGGAGGCGTTGGAGCTGTTCTCGTGCTCTTTTTCGTACGTCCCTCCAATGGTCACGGTCGCGTCCGAAGGCAGGGAGAGAGCCAGTCGTCCTTCGACATTCCTCCGATAGCCGCGAGATCTGAACGCCGAGTGCTCGGGCGTGGACGCTCCAAATGGAACCGCAATGTCCTCGGTGAGGTCGGAGACGTCATTGCTGCCGGCCAGCAAGCGCGCCTGGACATTCGTGCCGATGTTGCGGCCAGCGTCGAGTCCGACAGTTAGGCGATGCTGTACGCGATACGAGTTGCTGTCGACGGGTTGTCCGGTAAAATCGGTGGGGTAGTGGAACTCGGCGGCGGTGTACCTCGCGGCAATCCTTGCGTCTCCAGCCGCGCCTTGAGCGAGCGTCAGCGCGGTGCTCAGTGTTCCGTTTCTATACTGGTTGTTGAAGGGAATGATGCCGTCGGTAAAATGGTGCGCGGCGCCGACAGAGAATCCTCCGAGCGGACTGGAGCCGATGGCATCGCCGTCGAAGTCGAGGGAGTGATAGGTGCCGCCTCGTGCGCCGAGCGATGCTCGACCCTGATCCGAGCCTCTGCGCGTGAAGATCTGCACGATGCCTGTCACCGCGTCGGCACCGTAGAGAACGCTGGCGGGGCCCCTCACGATCTCGATGCGATCGATGTTGTCCGTAGTGAGATGACTGAAATCGAAGAAGCCACCCGGCGCATTCACCGGCACTCCATCGATGAGCACCTTGGTGTAGCGGCTTTCACCACCACGCAGGAAGAGCGACGTAACCGCACCGTAGGAGCCGCTCTGAACGAGCGATGCGCCGGGAACTTCCCGAAGGGCGTCCGACACCCGGACAACGCCGCGAGCGCGGAGATCGTCGCCGGAAAGCACGGTCACGGCCTGCGAAAGCGTGGCCGCGGGTCGCGGGACTTTTGATGCGGACACGACGACCGTTCCGAGCTGCGCGGTGTCGCGAGCCTGAGCGAGGGCGTTGCGGCTGGCAGCCGCGGTGAGCACACAATACAGGACGACAATTAGTGATTTGGTGTTCATGGCTTGGGCAGGTGAGAAGTAGTTGGTGTATGAGTCAGAGTTGAAATGGACGCCGCAGCGGAACGAGAGCCGGCGCGCCTACGGCTGGATCGCGTGTGATTACGACAGGCCACCCGTAGATCGACTCGAGGCGATCGGCTCGCATGACCTCGGTCGGCGTGCCGCTCGTCGCCACCTTTCCGCGGTCCAGGAGCACGATCGTGTCGGCGAATCGTGCGACGAGATTGAGCTGGTGGCTCACGAGGAGAACCGCCAGGCCCGAGCGTGCCAGCGAGGACATCAGCTCGAAGATCGCCATCTCGTGCGCGACGTCGAGAAATGTCGTCGGCTCGTCGAGGACGAGGGCGGGACACTTCTGCGCCAGCGCCCTGGCAATGCGGACGCGCT
>JBGPHO010000141.1:0-7060 GCA_041484425.1 Gemmatimonadaceae bacterium | reverse complement strand
TCGATCTCCTGGAAACCCAGCACGTAGCTGCCCATCCGTCCACCTTCCTCTTCAGCCCCTCGGGCCTCTCTCATTCCTACTGTCGGTCGCGCCGACCGCCTTTGGGCAAGCTTGTGACACTATCGCTTGCGCACTTTGAACGTGTTCAGCCGCACAGCTTCGAGAATCAGCGCCTTCAACGCAGCCTCATCGACAGCGCCACCTTCGTGGAAGTCGATGGCGCGAGATGGTTGGGGTCCAGACGTCGATGATCGTCAACCCGGTGCTGCCGACGTTTCCTGGCTGTGCCTGTCCGATGAATCCGAACACCGCCAGGAGGATGGCTGGGAGTGCCAGCCGGCCCAGAAGCGCGTACGGTTTCAAATTCAGATTTTTGGTCGGGGGCCCGGGATTTGAACCCGGGGCCTCACGGTCCCGAACCGTCTTGGTTGCATGCCCTCGAGTGTCCTGCCAGCTCCGCAGGGGTCCGCCTGAACTCAAATTGCCGCTCCTCGGTGTCCGTCCGTGTCCTCGTAGATCCGCCTGGTGCCGGGAATCTGTGACCCGGCTGTGACCCGCCGCGTGCCTCGATCCACCGGCCAGCCGATTATCAAAACCCCACCTGTGACACCTGCAATTCCGCTGGCCCGGTCAGGTTGCTATCGCCTGTCGACGGCAACTCGGGTGGGTACGCTTCCGAGCCGATGCCGCGGGTTCGTGTACGGTTTGGGAATGCCCCGCCGCAAACGCAAAAGTTCTGGACCTCAACCGACGGCGAAGCCGCAGAGCAGCGATCAGGCGCCCGGCGAAGAGGTGGTCCAAGTCAACGACCAGTACAGGGGCGGCGAGCCCGCCCCCGACATGCAGCAAGAGGAACAGGCGCAGCACCAGACCGGGGGGTAGCCCAAATCCGGCCACGTGACCAAACATGCGTGCCATATCGGGTTCTAAAACGACATCACGCGGCCGCTGGTGGTGTGGGGTGGCAAAAGTGCTCGGAAACGGCGCCTGCAAACCAAGTTCTGCCATGAGCTTTCGGCGAATTTCCAGAAAGTCCGAGTAACTCGGAACCTCTCCTTCCAACAAGCCAACCGCACGGAAGCACCCCACAAGTCAAGCTTGATTGCTGCCGCAGTCCAGTCTCGCGCGTCGTCGATCGCGAGCCTTAGTTTCGAGAACGGATCACTACTCAATGGGAGGGCCGGCCGACAAGGCTGACTTCAGCCGCATTGTCCTCGCAATCGAACTCATACCCGATGCACTTGCAGAAACGGCTTGTTCAGCAAAGCTTCGAGTACCAGGTGAGGCACGGCGGTCACCGCCTGATCGAGGCAATCCGCAAGCGGTACCGCCAGGGGTGAGCGGTTCAAGTCGAGAGCGTTCACCCAGGATTCGGGGTGGTAGCGAGCCAACATCGACAGGCTGTAGAGCAGCGCCCACCAAGCCATCAACGGCCTAAGCACGGTTCCGTCAGCGATTGCCCGAATCAGCCAACGCTCCTCAGAGAAACGATATTCGGGAGCGCGCTGGCTGATGACATCCCATTGAGCGATCGGTTGTGCGCCTTTGGGCAATGAGAAGTGGACCCGGAGTCCCTCACCAATAGAAGTGTGGCCTGGCTCGAGTTGCTCCGTGATGCGGCCGACTCGGGCTAACAAGCCCGATGGCTACCTTCTCGGCTCATACCGCATCGCCACCGCCCCCGAGCCGAACTCCAGCCGGCTCACGAGCCTCAAGTCGACACGCTTCGATAGCCCCGCGAACAACGTCGGCCCGTGGCCTACCAGCCTGGGCTGCACCACGAACTCGTACTCATCGATCAATCCCAGCTCCGCCAACGCCAGCGGGAGCTTCACGCCTCCCACGAGCAGTCCCTTACCCAACTCCCGCTTGAGCTGCTGAACAGCCTTTTCCAGATCCCCGCGCACGAGCTCCGCGTTCCAATCGGCCCGGTCCAGGGTGGTCGACACGACGTACTTCTTTGCAGCGTCGATGGTCCGGGCGAAGGGTTCCATCCAATCAGGTCTCGTCCCGGCCGGCGCCGGCCCCCGCCACGCTTCTTCCATCATTTCGTAGGTCACTCTGCCGAAGAGAAGGGCATCGGCCCGTTCGAGGTTCTCGGCCGCCCGACGATGCAACTCTTCGTCAGCGATGATTTCACGATGATCGCAGCACCCGTCCAATGTGACGTTGATGGAATATCGAAGGGGTCGCATTGCGTAAGAGTACGGACGATAGTGTAGTGTAGCAAACTACGCCTTCAACCCAGTAACCATCCGCTTTTTCGATGCTCGTTGCCGCCTAACGCCGTAGTGCGTTATACGACCGCGACCGAGATCATTGACCGCAACGCCGATTCATATGGGGCCGAACTTAGCCTCCAGCTTGCGTGGGAACGACCGATTTCCGGTGTGCTTCGATCGCGGCAGTTAGGTATCGTGGATGTACGTCACGTTTGGATGCCGGAGCGTGATTAGGTTCCGCGTTTCGTTGAGTGCTCGCTGCTTAACCGCGTCGTGTTCTGCGATCGGCTTTAGCACCTTCGCGGCCAGTTCGTTCTCCCAAACATCGGTGCACGCGAAGACTTCTCCAAAGCCGCCTTCCCCGATTTTGTCTCCCATTGTGTAGGTGTTGCCGGTGGCCAGACTGGTTATGAGTTCGCCCGGGGAAGGCCGAATTGGGTTACGTGCTACCGGCGCCGGTTCATTACCCATCGCTGCAGTACTCACTTTGGGAGCTAGCTAAACACCCCAGTTCAGCGGGCGAACGAAAATAAAAGCGAGCGTAGGGGGCTTCATTAAATCGCCCGCAGCTTCAACAAGGGTTAGCCCGTGGCCGGGATCGCGAATGGTGTCATCAGGGATGTACCAGGCATCGTAGGCACGTTTCTCATACACGGCAACATTCGCAGCACCCTTCCAATGTGACGTTGATGGAATATCGAAGCGGTCACACGAGTGAGGATCGCTTAACTCAGCCTTCCAGCGACTCGACGCGAACGGCCGTCCCGTAGCACAATACCTCCGTCACACCTTTCATCAACTCGTTCGCGTCATAGCGGATGCCGATCACTGCGTCGGCCCCCGCCCTATGCGCCTGGACCAACATCGTGTCGAAAGCCTGCTTGCGGGTTCGTTCAGCGAGTTCTGTAAAGAGCGAGATATTGCCGCCAAGCAGCGTCTGGAATCCAGCGCCGATGGTGCCGAAAACCGATCGCGACCGGACGACAACACCGCGCACCACGCCCAGATTGTCCACGATTCGGAATCCAGGCACGTCGAAGCCGGTCGTTGTCATGTTGTACGGAATGTCTGCCGTCTGCGAATGGATAATAGAGGGCATGGGTCAGAGTACGCGGTGAGAGATTCACTTAATTACGCGAGACGAAAACTTACCACCGGCCGTAGATGCATATTAGAGGAGTCCACCAACTTCTCCCATCCAGCACCGCGATGAACAAGAAACACGCTGTCGCCCTCACTTTCGCCGTTATCTCCGTCGCCGCCATCTCCGTTGCGGCGACATCAATCAGACCGGAGCTGCTCACCGGGCTCGTATGGCGCAATGTCGGTCCCTTCCGCGGCGGCCGCATCTCGGCCGTCTCCGGCGTAACTGGCGACCCAGGAACGTTCTACATCGGCATGCCCGCCGGCGGTGTATGGAAAACAACCAACGCCGGCGCCACGTGGTGGCCAATCTTCGACAACGTCAAAGACGCCGAGGTGATTGGCGCGCTTGAAGTCGCGCCATCGAACGGCAACACGATCTATGTTGGCACCGGTGACCTGATCACAGGCGGTGGAATAGCCGAAGGCAGCGGCATGTACAAGAGCACCGATGCCGGCGCGACGTGGACGCACATCGGCCTCGAGAAGACGAAGCAGATCCCGAGCATCGTCGTCGACCCGCGAGACGCGAACATCGTTCTCGTCGCCGCGCAGGGCGATGTCCGCCATAAGAGCGACGACCGTGGCGTCTTCCGCTCCACGAATGGCGGTACCAGCTGGACGCGCACGCTCTTCGTCGACGACTCGACCGGCATCCAGAAGCTGGCGATCGCGTTCGACCGGCCGGACCTCGTGTTCGCGACGACGGTGCGCCATTACTCGGCGCCAGCGCCGAGCGGCGTACCCGTCGTCCCGGCCGGGGGACTAGGCGGCGGTGGAGGGCCTGCTGGTGGCCAGCGCTCGCAGGGCCCGACCGGCACTTCCATATACAAGTCGCTCGACGGGGGCGTCACCTGGAAAGAGCTCAGCGGCGGTGGTCTGCCTCGCATCCCGGGTCGCACCTCGATCGCGGTGGCCAACGGCACCAATGCGCAGCGCCTGTACTTCACCACCAACATCGGCTTGTTCCGCTCGGACGACGACGGTGTCACATGGAAGCAGATGGACGCGACCGACACGCGCATCCGCAACGGACAGGGCGGCTACAACTGCGGCGTCTACGTCGATCCGAAGAATCCGGACGTCGTCTACGTCTTCAACACTGCCGCGTACATCTCACGCGACGGCGGCAACACCTTCACCGGTTTCAAAGGCGCACCCGGCGGCGACGATCCGCAACAAGGATGGATCGATCCCACAAACGGCAAGCGCATGATCCTTGGCTACGACCAGGGCGCGATCGTGTCGCTCGACGGCGGCGATACGTGGAGCTCGTGGTACAACCAGTCCAACGAGCAGGTCTACCACGTCTCTACAGACAACTCGCTCCCGTACTGGATCTACGCCTCGCAGCAGGACGCCGGCGCCGTGCGCACACGCGCGCGGGGTAACCTCGGCGCGGTGACGCCGCTCGATTGGGATCCGGTGAACGGCTGGGAGTGGGGCACCATTCTGCCGGACCCGCTCGACCCCAACACGGTGTACGCGACCGGCAACGGCGTCATCAGGATTTCCTATCCGAGCGAGCAGTGGGTGAATGTGAGCCCGGCGCAGGACCAATCGCTCCGGCTGCGTGTGAACAGCGACGCGCCGCTGCTGTTCGATCCGTGGGATCCACACAGGCTCCTCGCCGGCTATCAGTATCTCATGTCGACTTCCGACGGAGGCGCGCACTGGACGAAGATCAGCCCGAACCTCGGCTATCCGGCGAACTTCCCGATTCCCGCGGACACGACCACTCCCAAGCCGGGCGAGCCAATCCCGGGCACGATCATGTCCATTGGCGCATCTACAGTCGCACGCGGCACGATCTGGGTGGGCATCAACACGGGGCTGGTGAAGCTCACTCGTGACAACGGTCGGACGTGGAGCGACGTGTCCAACTTCTCTCACCCCGGACAGATCCACTCAGTGGAGCCGTCGCACACGAATGCCACCGAGGCGTACGTCACGGCCGATGCGCGAGGGTCGGCCGATTACAACCCGTACGTGTATCGCACACGCGATTACGGGAAGACGTGGATGTTGATCACCAACGGCCTTGCCACCGGTGAGTCCAACGGCAGCTACGCCCGCATCCTGCGCGAGGATCCGAAGCGTCCCGGCCTGCTGTTCCTCGGCACGGAGAGCGCGATGTACGTCTCGTTCGACGATGGCGACTCCTGGCAGTCGCTGATTCTCAACCTGCCGACGACGTCATTCCGCGACATCGCGTTCAAGGGCAACGATCTCATCGTCGGCACGTACGGTCGCGGCATCTTCGTGCTCGACGACTATGCAGTGCTGCGACAGTTCAGCAACGCAGTGGCGAACGAGGACGTGCACCTGTTCAAGCCGGACAGCGCAGTGCGTGTGCGCCGCAACGTCGGCGCCGACACACCGTTCCCTCCCGAAGTGCCGCACGCGCTGAATCCGCCCGACGGCGGGATCATCTACTACTGGCTTGGCTCGAGGCCGAGTCGAAGAGTCACCCTCGACGTGCTCGATTCCGCCGGCGCGGTGGTGCGACATTATTCCAGCGATCCCATCACGCCGGTGCCCGAAGCAGCGCGTCCGCCGCATCCGAATTTCTGGGTGAAAGTCGAACAGCCGCTCCCCACGGACGCGGGCATGCACCGCGTGAATTGGGATTTGCGCTACGACGCGCCGCCGGCATTCACGCACTCATTCGAGATCAACGGCAACCCCGGTCAAACACCGGCGTCGCCCGAAGGTGCAGTCGTGCCGCCCGGTACATACACCGTGCGTCTCACCGTGAACGGAAAACCGCACAGCGAGAAACTCACTGTCACCAACGATCCGCGGTCGCCGGCGAATCTCGCGGCGCTCAATTCCGAAGACGCGTTGATCAGGAAGCTGAACGCGTTGGAGCGGCTCGCGTGGGACGCGTTTCAGCAGACGGACACGACGCGAGCGCAGCTTAGTGCGATGACCGCACGCGATTCCACGAGCGACGCCGCGAAGACGATCCGGGAATACATCGCGAAGCTCGATACGCTGGGCGGCCGTGCGCCGACGCCAGGCGGCGGTTTTGGTGGCGGCGGCTTCTTCGCAGGTAACGCCAACGCGCGGCCGACGCTCGTGCAACTAATCAACCGATTGCTGAACCAGCTCGGCACCTTCGACAACGGCGACGTCGCTCCGACGGCAGCGATGCTGTCGGCCTACAAGTCGGCATGCAACGATCTTGGGAAGTCGATCACTGCGTGGCGCGCACTGAACGGCGCGGATCTCAGCGCGTTGAACGCCGCGCTCAGCGCGGCCGGTAGGACTCCGTTGTCGAAGGCTGTTGGAGTGCAGGCGCCGGCCTGCGGGCCATAGGGTGGACTATGCGTTGCGTTGCGACAACCTTTGACATTGCGCTCTTTTCGATGGGTTGGAGACTGCGATGTCGCGTCGAACTATCCGGTCTTCAAAGGCCCGGCGACCTTGTAAGTACTGAGGATGACGCCGGAGGGCGTTGCTTGCGTGCTGACGAGCTCGAATGCGCGTGCCGGGGTTCCCTCGGCAAAGAAGCGCTTCCCCGTGCCCAACAGGACCGGAGAGACGATCAGCACAACTTCATCCGCAAGCCCACGTTCGAGCACCGTCGATGTCAGCGTTGAGCTACCCGAGAGGATAAGGCCCGGGCCGTCCTGCGACTTGATGCGGCGAATGCCCTCGACGATGTCCGGTCCAACGCCCTCGAACGGGCC
>JBGPHO010000140.1:0-7096 GCA_041484425.1 Gemmatimonadaceae bacterium | reverse complement strand
TTCCAGAACGCCCACATAGAGTAAGCGAGCATCACCACCCCCCCGGTGAGGATCGCCCACTGCACGCCGACGACGCGCGCCATCGCCCCGGCGATGAATGACCCGATCGGCGTAAATCCGACGTATACGAAGACGTAGGTCGCCATCACCCGACCCCGCAGCTCATCGGGCACCACCGACTGAAGGATGCCGTTCGCGAGGGCGCCGTTGATCAGCATCGTCAGGCCGAGGAAGAGCAGCACGAAAGCGGCGAGATGAACCGTGCGCATCAGCGAAAAGAGAATCGTCAGCCCGGCGAACGCGTAGGCCGTGGCATTGAACAGCCGGCCACGGCGAATTCGGGCGCCAAGGCCGGCGAGTGAGAGCGCGCCAGTCAGTGCACCGATGCCGACGAAAGTCAGAAGCAACCCGTAGCCGCTGGCTCCCGTGTGCAGCACGTCCCGCGCGACGACCGGCATCATCGTCAGATATTGAAACCCGAATATCGAATACACCGCGATCACTCCCATCAGTCCCGTCACTGACCGCGAGCTGCGGATGTAATTCAGCCCCTGCTTCAGCTGCTCGGCGGGTGAGACGAGGTGCTGAACCGGCGTCCATCGCGGCAGCTTGATCCGCGCGAGACTGGCGAGCACCGCGAAATAGCTGAGCGCGTTGATGCCGAAGCACCAGGCGAGACCAAACTTGCCCAGAATGACCGCGGCTATAGATGGCCCGACAATTCGTGCCAGGTTGAAGCCGCCTGAGTTGAGCGCGATCGCGTCGACCAGATCCTCGCGCGAAACCAGCTCGACGATCATCGCCTGCCGCGCCGGAATCTCGAACGCCGAGATCACACCGCCGAGAGTCGTCAGCACGAGTAGCCACCCGATATTGATCCGACCGCTCCAGGTAAACCACCACAGTGCGGCGGCCTCTATGAGCAAGAGCGCCTGACAGACGATGACGATGCGGAGCTTGCTGCGCCGGTCCGCGACTACGCCGCCATAAAGCGAGAGGAGGAGCACGGGGAAGCTGCCGGCCGCGCTCACCAGTCCGACCATGAACGCGCTGTTCGTGAGCTCGAGCGCCAGCCACCCCTGTCCGACCTGCTGCATCCAGGTCCCGATCAGCGAGACTGTCTGGCCGGTCCAGAACAATCTGAAATTCCGGTGGACCTGCAGCGCTCTGAAGGGGTTGATGGGTCGTCTTACTGGCCGCGCCGGAGTCAGGGACATTGCGGAGGATTATACACGCCCCACGCCCGGGTTGTATGTTAGAGACATGCGCTTCCACACCTACTCGAAGTTCAGCCCGGAAGCTGCTGATGCGGTCGATCTCCAGGCGCTGCTGGACAAGCTCGCGGATTTTCTGCTGCAATCGGGCTTTGCGGGCGGGCAGAGCTTCAACCCCTACTTCGACGACTTCGACTCGGAGCCCGATCGATCCGTCGACGCGCTGCGTCAGGCAATTCTCGATGCATTGATCGAGAGCGGACAGTTCACGCCCGAGCTGCTCGAAGCGCTGCGCGGCGACGGGACGAAGGAATCCCAGGAAAAACTGAGCGAGCTGCTGGACAGTCTGATCCAAAAGCTCGCGGCGGAAGGGTACCTCAATCTTCAGGCGCCGCCGCAGGTGCCGGCCGGTCATCAACCCGTAACCGGGCGTGGGAGCATCGCCCACGGCGCATCGAAGAGCGTCCAGTTCAATCTCACCGACAAGGGAATCGATTTCCTCGGCTACAAGAGCCTCCGCCACATCCTGAGCTCGCTCGGCAAATCGAGCTTCGGCTCTCACGATACGCCCCACCTCGCCACCGGCATTGAAGCGGACGGCTACAGCAAGGAGTACGAATTCGGGGACGTGCTCAACATCGACGTGAACGAAACTCTCAAGAACTCGCTCACGCGCACGGGCTCGATCGAGGTTCCGCTGGATCTCGATTACTCCGACCTGATGGTGCGGCAGGCGGAATACCGCTCGTCCTGCGCCACCGTGCTAATGCTCGACACATCGCACTCGATGATTCTCTACGGCGAGGATCGCTTCACCCCCGCCAAGAAAGTCGCGCTCGCGCTCACGCACCTCATTCGCACCCAGTTTCCCGGCGACACGCTCCAGGTCGTGCTGTTTCACGATTCGGCCGAGGAGATTCCGCTGTCGACGCTGCCGCAGGCGCAGGTCGGTCCCTATCACACGAACACGGCGGAAGGTCTCAAGCTCGCGCGCCGGCTCCTGATGGCGCAGAAGAAGGACATGCGCCAGATCGTCATGATCACCGACGGCAAGCCGAGCGCGATGACGATGCCGAATGGACAGATCTACAAGAACTCAATGGGGCTGGACAGCACTGTCATCGCCACCACTCTGCGGGAGGTTGCGAACTGCCGCCGCGCCGGCATTTTGATCAATACCTTCATGCTCGCGCGCGACCGGGCGCTGGTGGATTTCGTGAAGCGCGTCTCGGAGATCAGCAAGGGCAAGGCGTACTTCACCAATACCATGACTCTGGGGCAGTTCATTCTGATGGATTTTCTGAGGAAGAAGACTCAGAAAATCTCGTAGCCGATTTATTCACAGGTCTTACGGCAACTGAAGACTACCTGCCGGGTGCCGCGGGCGAGCCGGCCAGGGGCTGCGAGCCAAAAACAAAACAACTTCACATAAAACGAATGCGAATCACCAGAGTTCTCTCTGCTCTAGCGATCACACTCACTGCCGCGTGTGCATCTGTGCCGCGCGGGCCAGCCGGCACACGCTACGACGTGCTCATCACGAACGCGCGAATCGTCGATGGCACCGGCAACCCATGGTATCGCGGCAGTGTGGGGACAGTTGGCGATCACATCGCCTATGTCGGGCCCTCGATTCCGGGACTCAACGCGCGCAGAGTCATCGATGCGAATGGGCAGGTCGTCGCTCCAGGATTCATCGACATGCTCGGCCACTCGGAGTTCGCGATTCTGCGCGGGCCCCACGCAGTGTCGAAGATCACTCAGGGGATCACCAGCGAGATAACGGGAGAGGTGCATTCAGCGTGGCCCAATGTCGCGCTCGGAGAGCAGCCCGATCCGAAATATCCGTGGCAATCGCTAGGCGGATACTTCGCATATCTCGAGAAGATCGGTATCGCTATCAACCTTGGCACCTATGTCGGGACGAGCTCCGTGCGCGAAGCGGTGATGGGCGAAGTGACGCGTCATCCGACGGACGCAGAGATGAAGCAGATGGGAGCGCTGATCGACTCCGCGATGCGCGATGGGGCCGTCGGTCTCGGCACCGGGCTGATCTATTTACCGAGCACGTTCTTCTCGACCGAAGAGCTCATCGCGCTCACGAAATACGTGACGCCCTACAAGGGCGGGTATGCGGCCCACATCAGGAACGAGGGCAACGGGCTTGCGGATGCCGTGCGCGAGACGATCCAGATCGCGGCCGGCGCGGGCACGTGGGCGGAGATTCGGCACATCAAATCAAGATCGCTGCCCCTGATGCAACAGGCCGTCGCGCTCATCGATTCGGCTCGTGCGGCCGGCATCGACATCACGGCGGATCAATACCCCTACATCGCGAGCGCAACTGGTCTAGCCGCAATGCTCAACACCTGGGTGCAGGAAGGCGGCCCTGATTCTCTGGTGATGCGGCTGAAGGATCCGGCGGTGCGCGCCAGGCTCAAGACGGAGCTCGGGCAGGACAGCGCTTCAGGCATACGGACAGCGGCTCGCACAATGATCAACGACGTGGTCGCCGATTCACTCAAGAAGTATGAGGGAATGCTGCTGACGGATGCCGGGAAGCTCCGCGGCGAGGATGCTTACGATGCAGCGTTCGACATTCTCATCGCCGATCAGGGAAGGACGGGCGCGATCTACTTTTCCTTCAACGAGGACGCCCTGCGCCTGGCGATGAAGCAACCGTGGGTTTCGGTGGGGCAGGATGCGGGCGCGCTGAGCCCCGACTCCACCGGCAAGTTCACAGAGCGCGACCATCCGCGCGCGTTCGGCACATTTCCGCGCATACTCGGCCGCTACGTGCGTCAGGATTCGGTGATCACGCTCGAATTCGCGGTGAGGAAGATGACTTCGCTCGCGGCGCAGCGCGTCGGGATCAACGATCGCGGATTGCTCAAGCCGGGAATGTACGCGGACATCACTGTATTCGATCCCAACACGATCATCGACCGGTCGACGTACGAGAATCCATCGCAGCTCGCCACCGGAGTGAGCTACGTGCTCGTGAACGGCGTTCCGGTCGTGGACAACGGGCAGGTCACCGCGGCCCTGCCGGGCCGGCCGCTACGAGGGCCGGGATACTGGTTGAGGCACTGAGAGGCTCGATGGCTGAACTTAGGGGAATGCCCTACCTTGTTTGGGCATATCTCCTATCGTCCGGGTGACCGAATCGCGGCACCTTTGACCGTCAGCTGCGCCCAGCAGCCCCCTCAAATCCGACGGTCGTGTCGAATCCACTCCATTCGTTGTTCCTTGGTCCCAAGGGTGAAAACGAGCAGCTCCTGAAGGAGCTGCTCGATTCCGCGCTCCAGACGCATCTGCGCTGGCGGCGCAACTATCATCCCGAGGATCCGTCGCCAATTGCGGCCGGAGAGTCGCCGACTTCCGCGACTACGCCGGAGCGCACAGAGCTGAGACGTCTTTTCGCATCGCTGCTCCAGAAGCTTCAAGGCAGTGTTCCGTTCTTCAGCGGTCGCTACAATGGGCACATGCTGTCGGAGCAGACGATCGCCGGGCAGGCTGCTTATTTCGCGGCGATGTTGTACAACCCGAACAATGTCTCGGGCGAAGTCGCGCCCGTCACGACACGACTCGAAGAAGAGGTCGCCCACCTGTTGGCCGAGATGATCGGCTACGATCCAAGGCGTTGCTGGGGGCACCTCACTTCCGGCGGAACGATCGCGAACTTCGAGGCGCTCTGGATAGCGCGCAACGTTTTCTACCATCCGATAGCGGCTTCGCTGGCGGCGAGATCTTTGGGCGTCGATGTCTCGGTTTCCCTGCCCGACGGGTCGGTCGCGAAGCTCAGCGAGCTCGATTTGTGGCAGCTGCTCAATATTCGGCCAGGCTGTTCGCTCAATCTGTGGGAACAACTCTGGCTCACCGCGCCACGACCGGCACTGGAGAGCGCGCTCAAATCCCACTCGCTCGCGACACTCGGCTATCAGGACTACAGCATGCAGCTCGCGGCCGAATTCGGCGATCCGCTGCCACCCGGCGTTGTGCTCGCGTCAGGTACCGCCCATTACTCGTGGGCGAAGATCGTTGCCGCACTGGGAGTTGGTTCCAATCAGCTGGTGTTCGTGCCAGTTGAGGCGGAGTGCAGAATGGATCCAGACGCATTGTGGCGCCAGATCAAGTCGCTCACGAGCAGGCGGATTCCGATCATGGCGTGCGTGAGCACCTGCGGCACGACCGAGCAAGGTGCAGTTGATGATTTGCAGCGCATCGTTGAGGTGAGGGCGCGCGCGGAACGAGAGCTGGGAGTGACGTTCCACATCCACTCCGATGCGTGCTACGGCGGCTACGCTGCGTCGCTGACGCGCGCTCCCGACGGTGCGCGGCATACGGCCGGCGAAATTCGCGACATATGTGGCGGAGCGGACTGGCCGACAGATCAATGGACGCGATCCGTCAGCGCTCTCGAGCGCGCGGATTCCGTGAGCATCGATCCCCACAAGCTTGGCTACGTCCCATATCCCGCCGGAGCGTTTCTCCTCAAAGACAGTCGTGGTCGCGAGCTCGTCGCAACCGATCCTGCGTATCTCGCCCTCACGACCGCGCGCGAAAAGGGCGACGCTCCGGTCATTGGCCGTTTCATATTCGAAGGATCCAAGCCCGGCGCATCGGCCGCCGCGACATGGCTCAGTCACAAGACGATTCCCCTGAACAGCGCTGGCCACGGGAGAATCATCGCATCGACGCTGAAGGCGGCGCGAGATCTATACTCGCTCCTTGGCTCCTCCGATTTCAGCCCATTTCGCGTCGTCCGGCTTCCCGAGCCGGACCTCAATATCGTCTGCTTTCTCCTACACCATCCGTCGCTCCATACCCTGAGCGAGCTCAATGCTCTCAATGAGATGATCTATAGAGAGCTGAGCCCTGACGCGGAGATGTCTGCTCCCTACATGATCTCGCGAACGATGCTGACTTCCCCGGCGTATGACGGGGCCCTCAGACCGCTCCTGTCCTCTTTGGGCAAGGACGGAGAATCGTATCAGGAAAGCATCGCCGAGGGCCTAACGGTCCTGCGAGCGACCGTAATGAATCCGTTCTCCGTCGATGCGAATCCCGACTACCTGCTTGGGCTCGCGGACGCAGTGCGTCGAGCGGCGATGAGTTTCCTGGGGGAATCCTTCGGTGACCAGCGGCAGCTAGTCCGCGAGCAGTCCGATCTTGGGAGCGAAGTCGACGTAATCCAGGCAGACCTCTCACAGTTTCTCCTACCGGAATTCAGGTAGGGTCTGACACCGGGGGAAAAAGCGCTACTCGCATTCCTTCGAGTATGCAGATGTGCCGTCGCCTATGGTGTAGGGCCGAAACTCCACTTGCAACTCTTTCTGCAGCGTTGCCAGCGCATCGATCTCAGAAAGAATTCAAGAGCCTTCGACCGATAACGCTTCCCGGGTCTGGCGATTGCCTGCTCAATGGGCAGCGAGACCACTCGTTTCTGACAATATGAGTCCGAGGCGTCAATCATTTTGCACCCCGACGAGGTGATACAGGGCGGAAGATGCCGAGGACGACGAAGCCCTGACTCCTCTTCGATCGTAGACCGTCTCGACGTGAAGATGCCGTCGCCAGGATTTGGTGATTCGCGAGTGACCGCTCAACTGGCGAGGAGTTTGCGGCGCCGTTTCATCTCCTGCTCGAGGCGGCCGCACATCGTGTCGCAGAGCTGGAAGATGCCCTTGTCCGCCAGAGCGTAGTACACGAAGAGCCCGTCCTTCCGCCGGCGGACGAAGCCCATCGTGTACAGAAGCTGCAGGTGCTTGGAGACGTTCGCCTGTCCGAAGCCGGTCTCATTCACAAGGTCGCTCACCGCCATCTCGCCCGCGCGGAGACAGCTTAGAATCTGAAGCCGGGCCGGCTCGGCCAGCGCCTTG
>JBGPHO010000139.1:0-7120 GCA_041484425.1 Gemmatimonadaceae bacterium | reverse complement strand
CTCGTCGAGCGCGTCACGACCCAGATTTCACGCACCGCTGGGCCGATGATCTCAAAGAAAGATTGCGCTCGCGTCGTGGACGCTTTCCTCGAGGCGATTAAGGAATCGCTCCAGACGCAGGAAAACATCGAGGTCAGGGGATTCGGCACGTTCAAGATTCGCAATCGGAAAACCCGAATGGCGCGCAATCCACGGACCGGCTCTCCAGTTGAGGTTTCTGCTCGACCCGTTCCCGTCTTCAAGCCGTCGAAAGAGCTGCGAGCCCTCGTCGCTGGCGTGGACATGTCGCAGATGTCGGAAGCATAAGGACTTAGCTTCACTGCAGGCGAGGGGAGTGCGCGCGTGTCCACAGTGACGGTGCAGCTGTTCGCTTCATACGCCGAGAGCTTCGGCAGACCCACTCTCGAAATTCCCCTCGACCCCGGCACCACCGTCGGAGACCTAGTTCGCAGCATCAGGTCCTTTCCGGGCGCCTACGTCCTTCCCGAATCTCCTCGCATGGCCGTCAACAGAAGATTTGCGTCCTTCGATCAAGTGGTCGATCCCCGGGACGATGTGGCGCTGATTCCGCCGGTAGCGGGCGGATGACACGCTCGGCGATCGTCACCAGGGAGATAGACCCGACCGCGCTGTTGGCCGAGGTCCAGTCCGCAGAAATTGGCGCCATTTCCATATTCGCCGGGACGGTGCGCGACACGAACGATGGCAGGAGCGTGACCGCAATCGATTACTCCGCCTACACTTCGATGGCTGAGTCCGAGCTCGAGAGCATTCTCGCCGAGGCTCGGGACCGGTTTGGGGTTACGGCAATCGTGGTGGAGCATCGCGTCGGTTCCCTCGCCCTCGGAGACGTGAGCGTCGCGATCGTTGCCGCTCACGCTCATCGTGCGCCCGCGCTCGACTGCACGCGCTTCGTGATCGAGGAGATAAAGAAGCGAGTTCCCATTTGGAAGCGGGAGCACTACGCAGACGGCGCTCTCGAGTGGGTCGACCCCACGGCCGGAAGAGTCGCGATCACGTGAGCGTCACGCTGCGGGACAGCTTCGGCCGGAGAATCGAGTATCTCCGCATCTCCGTCACGGATAGGTGCAATTTCCGCTGCCTGTACTGCATGCCGGCCGCAGGCCTCGAGTGGCTCCCCAAGTCCGATATCCTCTCCTACGAGGAGATCGCGCAGGTCGTGAGCGAGCTTGCCCCGCTCGGCTTGCGACGGCTCCGGATCACGGGTGGAGAGCCGACATTGCGACCCCAGGTCGAGCTTCTCGTTGGGATGCTGCGCTCGATTCCCGGAATCGAGGACATCTCGCTCTCGACCAACGGAGTGCGCTTGCCCGAGCTCGCGGGATCGTTCAAGCGCGCGGGGCTCGATCGCGTCAATATGAGTGCCGACTCGCTCCGGCCCGATCGTATCAGAAAGATCTCGCGGCGAAACATCGACTTCGATCCGATCGCCGCGGCAACCGCGGCGGAGCGGGCGGGACTCTCGCCCATCAAAATCAACGTCGTCGTCATGCGCGGCATCAACGACGATGAGCTGTGCGACTTCGCGCGCCTGACGATCGAGCACGAATGGCACGTGAGATTCATCGAGCTGATGCCGGTGGGGGAGATGCGGGAGCTCACGTGGGACCACGTCGTCCCCAGCGAAGAGGTTTTGCGCCGGCTGGAAGAGATCGCTCCTCTCGAGCCTGCGGCGGGCCCGTCGCGAGGAAATGGACCCGCGCGGTACTTTCGCTTTGGTGGCGCGCGCGGGATGGTTGGCGTCATCACCCCGATGTCGCACACCTACTGCGGCAGCTGCAACCGCGTGAGGTTGACCGCGGACGGACGGCTTCGCACCTGCCTCTTCAGTGATGATGAGGTCGACCTTCGCTCGCCGCTGCGGGAAGGACTGCCCCTCGAGCCATTTTTTCGCAGCGCGCTCTCGTCGAAGCCGAAGGAGCACCATCTCCTTCAGATGCAGGTCGGCGGCCTTCGCGCGCTGTCGCAAGTCGGCGGCTGAAAGACTCGCCATCCGAGCGGCGCCCGGGTAACTTTCGCGCACGACTTTCCACAACTAAAACGAGAAAATGGTCAACAAGATTACGGTGGTCGGCGCTGGCAACGTCGGTGCGACCACTGCGCAGCGCATAGCTGAAAAAGAGCTCGCCCGCAGCGTCGTGATGGTCGACGTGATGGAAGGAATCCCGCAGGGCAAGGCGCTCGATCAGTGGCAGTCCGCTCCTATCGAAGGCTTCGACTCTCGCGTCATCGGCACCAACACCTACGACGAGACTCACGACTCCGAAATCGTAGTCATCACGGCGGGCATAGCGCGAAAGCCGGGCATGTCGCGCGACGATCTCCTCAACACCAACGCCGGAATCGTCAAGCAGGTCTCCGAGCAGATCAAGACGACCTCTCCGAACGCGATCCTGATCGTCGTCTCCAATCCGCTCGACGTGATGTCCTATGTCGCGATGAAGGTAACGGGATTTCCGCGCCAGAGAGTCCTTGGCATGGCGGGCGTTCTCGATACGGCGCGGTATCGCGCTTTCATCGCCGAGGCGCTCGACGTCTCGGTGCGGGACATCCAGGCGATGGTGCTGGGCGGGCACGGTGACACCATGGTGCCCCTGATTTCCTATACATCGGTGAGCGGAATTCCGGTCACGCAGCTGATGCCGCAGGCCAAGCTCGACGCTATAGTCGAGCGCACGCGCGGCGGTGGAGCGGAAATCGTGAAGCATCTAAAGACCGGCTCCGCGTATTACGCGCCATCCGCGGCGGCAGTTCAGATGTGCGAATCGATCGTTTTCGATCAGAAGCGCATTCTCCCCTGCGCCGCGTGGCTCGAAGGCGAATACGGGATGTCGGGCCTCTTCCTCGGCGTTCCCTGCAAGATCGGTCGCGGTGGGATCGAGAAGATCATCGAAGTGGAGCTCACCCGAGATGAGCGCAACGCCCTGGCAAAGAGCGCGGACGCCGTCCGCGAGCCGATGGGCGCGGTAAAACTGTAAGACGCCGATGGGCAGGCTTCGCGGGTTCTATGCTTCCATGGTCGGGAAGAAAGTCGTCATGGGAGTCACCGGGCTCATCGGAATCGGCTTCGTCATCATACACTCGCTCGGCAACCTGCTCGTTTTCCGCGGGCCTGCAGCGATCAATTCGTATTCGCATTTCCTCAAGAGCACGGGCGAGCTGCTTTGGGCGTTGCGGATCGTGCTCATCGTCGCGGTGATCCTCCACGTGGTCGCCGCGGTTCAACTGACGCGGCAGAGCCGCGCGGCGCGGCCAATCGCGTATACGAAGCAGGACCGTCAGGTCGCGACAGTGGCTTCCCGCACGATGCGTTGGGGCGGGGCGCTCCTTCTCCTGTTCATCGTCCTGCACATTCTGCATTTCACGACCGGCACGATCAGGCCGGCCGGCGTCTTCAGTCCCGACGACGTGTACGCCAATGTGGTGACGAGCTTCAGAATCTGGTGGGTTGCGCTCTTCTACGTCGTAGCGATGCTGGCGTTGGGGCTGCACCTCTTCCACGGCGCGTGGAGCTCGGTGAGGAGCGTTGGCGTGAGCCCGGCCTCGCCGGAGCCTTTGCACCACCGGATCTCCCTCGCGATCGCCCTTCTCGTGTGGGCCGCCTTCACCGTAGTGCCGATTGCAGTGGCCGCCGGTATCGTACGATGAACACGCATCTCGACGCGCACGTTCCGAGCGGCCCACTGGCGCAGAAGTGGGACAAGCACCGCTTCGAGATGAAGCTCGTTAACCCCGCGAACAAGCGGAAGCACACGATAATCGTCGTCGGCTCAGGGTTGGCGGGAGGTGCCGCAGCGGCAACGATGAGCGAGCTGGGCTACAACGTGAAATGCTTCTGCTTCCAGGACTCGCCGCGTCGAGCGCACAGCATCGCGGCGCAGGGCGGGATAAATGCCGCCAAGAATTATCAGAACGATGGCGACAGCATCTATCGCCTTTTTTACGACACGATCAAGGGCGGCGATTTCCGCTCCCGCGAAGGCAACGTTTACCGCCTCGCCGAGCTGAGTGTGAACATCATCGACCAGTGCGTGGCGCAGGGAGTCCCGTTCGCGCGCGAGTACGGCGGGCTGCTCTCCAACCGGTCGTTCGGCGGAGCGCAGGTGTCACGGACCTTCTACGCGCGTGGACAGACTGGGCAGCAGCTCCTGCTCGGCGCCTACCAGGCTCTCGAGCGCCAGATCGCGAGCGGTGGTGTGACCATGTATCCACGCACCGAGATGCTCGATCTCGTCGTGATCGACGGCAAGGCGCGCGGCATCGTCGTTCGCAACCTGGTGACGGGCGTCATCGAGTCCCACGCCGCCGACGCGGTCGTTCTCGCGACCGGCGGGTACAGCAACCTCTTCTATCTCTCGACCAACGCGCAGGGATGCAACGCGACGGCGATCTGGCGCGCGTACAAACGCGGGGCGGCGTTCGCGAACCCATGCTTCACGCAGATTCACCCCACCTGCATCCCGGTCAGCGGTGAGTATCAGTCGAAGCTGACGCTGATGAGCGAGTCGCTCCGAAACGATGGGCGGGTGTGGGTTTCGAAGAAGTCCGGTGACAAGCGCGACCCGCGACAGATTCCCGAGAACGAGCGCGACTACTTTCTCGAGAGGAAGTACCCGAGCTTCGGCAATCTCGCGCCACGTGACATCGCGTCGCGCGCGGTGAAGGAAGTCTGCGACGAGGGAAGGGGAGTCGGAGAATCGGGACTCGGCGTCTACCTGGACTTCGCCGACTCCATCAAGCGGCTCGGCCGCCATGTAATCGAGGAGCGGTACGGAAACCTGTTCGAGATGTATCAGCGGATCACGGACGAAAATCCGTACGAGGTGCCGATGCGGATATACCCGGCGGTTCACTACACGATGGGCGGGCTCTGGGTCGATTACAATCTGATGAGCAACGTCGACGGCCTTCACGTCACGGGTGAGGCCAACTTCTCCGATCACGGCGCGAACCGCCTCGGTGCCAGCGCCCTGATGCAGGGACTCGCCGACGGATACTTCATAATTCCCAACACCATCGGGCACTATCTGGCGACCAGCAAGCCGGAGAAGGTCAACGCAACACACGCCGCCTTCAAGGAGGCCGAGAATGAGGTGGAGGCGAGAACGAAACGATTTCTCTCGATCAACGGGAAGCGAACGGTAGCGTCGTTCCACCGTGAGCTCGGAAAAATCTTGTGGCGCTACTGCGGGATGTCGCGGAACGATGCCGGACTCAGAGCCGCGCTCATAGAGATTCCGGCGCTGCGAGAGGAGTTCTGGCGCGATGTCAACGTGCCGGGCAGCGACGTCGAGCTGAACCAGGCTCTCGAGAAAGCCGGACGCGTCGCCGACTTTTTCGAGCTGGGCGAGCTGATGTGCCTCGACGCGCTGCATCGAACCGAGTCGTGCGGAGGACACTTCCGGGAAGAGAGTCAGACTCCTGACGGCGAGGCTCTGCGCGACGACGAGAACTTCGCCTACGTCGGCGCGTGGCAGTACGCCGGCGAAGGCCAGAGTCCGGTTCTCAACAAGGAGCCGCTCGTGTTCGAGAACGTGAAACTGTCGCAGCGGAGCTACAAGTGATGAGGCTCACGTTACACGTCTGGAGGCAGGCGGGCCCCGCGGCACCGGGCAAAATGGTTGTCTATGAGGCCGCCGACATCAGTGCAGATATGTCGTTTCTGGAGATGCTCGACGTCGTGAACGAAAGGCTCACGGAGCGCGGTGACGTGCCGATCGCGTTCGATCACGACTGTCGGGAAGGCATCTGCGGTATGTGCAGTCTCATGATCAATGGCGTGGCCCACGGACCGATGAAGGGAACCGCGACCTGCCAGCTGCACATGCGGAGCTTCAAGGACGGCGACACGATCTACATCGAGCCGTGGCGGGCGCGGGCCTTTCCGGTGATCAAGGATCTAACGGTCGATCGCTCGGCGCTGGACCGGATCATTCAGGCGGGCGGATTCATCACGGCGCCCACCGGTGGGGCGCAGGACGCGAACACGATTCTAGTTCCCAAGGAAAGCGTGGAGACGGCGATGGACGCCGCCGCCTGCATTGGATGCGGCGCATGCGTGGCGGCATGTCCGAACGCGTCAGCGTCGCTTTTCACGGCGGCGAAGATCACGCACCTCGGACTTCTGCCCCAGGGCCAGCCCGAGCGGTACCGCCGCGCGCTGGAGATGGTGGAGCAGATGGATCTCGAGAATTTTGGAAGCTGTACCCTGCATGGCGAGTGTCAGGAAGCGTGTCCGAAGGACATCAGCATCGACACGATCACCCGAATGAACCGCGACTTCATTCGCGGGCGCCTGATCGGCACCCGGCCCTAGAGTTCAGATCTTTGGAATGTGGTTTGGGTCGAGGTGCCGGCGCTCGACCTCGCGGTGCAGGCGCGTCTTCTCGCTGTTTTTCTCGGCCTCGTCGTGCTGCTGGCGCTCTTCGAACAGACGGTGCGCGGCGTTGTGATGCGCGGTGCTCTTGGCAGGTTCGGGTGGATTAGGAGGGGCTTCCGGAGCGGCACCGTTACCGTTGCCTGAGTGCAGCTGCTCGAGAATCTTGCCGCGGGTTTTTGATCCGTGCTGCCCCTCTGCATGATCCTGGGGGCCCTTCTGTACGCCGTCGCGGTTTTGCATCAGCCTTGCTACCTCCGAATTACGGTTCGTCCCTATAGCCTCGGGCAAGCCGGGGGCCAGACTACTACAGACGGGGGAGTGTCACGCCTTGCTGCCCCTGATACTTGCCTTTCTTGTCCTTGTACGACACCAAAGGCTCCTCATCACCCTTGAAGAAAAGAACCTGCGCAATACCCTCGTTGGCGTAAATCTTAGCGGGCAGAGGCGTTGTGTTCGATATCTCGAGCGTCACGAATCCCTCCCACTCCGGCTCGAATGGCGTGACGTTGGTGATGATTCCACACCTGGCATAGGTGGATTTCCCTACAGTGATCGTCACGACGTTCCGTGGGATGCGGAAGTATTCCACCGACCGGGCGAGCGCGAAGGAGTTGGGCGGAACGATGCAGACGTCACCCTCGAACTCGACGAATGATTTCGGATCGAAGTTTTTCGGATCCACGATCGAGCTCAGGACGTTGGTGAAAATCTTGAACTCGG
>JBGPHO010000138.1:0-7169 GCA_041484425.1 Gemmatimonadaceae bacterium | reverse complement strand
AAGCCGCTCTTTTAGCGGCTCGCAGAAAGGCGAATAGGATGCCGTCGCGAGCCATTTTTCACCTGACTCGCGACGGTTTTTTCTTTTTGAGCCCGCCTTGAGCTTCCTGCTTGGCGCTTGTCGTCCCCTTTTTCAGGGCGCAATAACTCCGATCTTGTTATGGCAGACGCCGAATCGTCGGAGAGCTCCCGGACCCGGGCGGGGGCTCAGCAGGAATCGGCCGCCGCTGAGATCCCGACGCCGTATCAACGCCGGCGCCTATCGACAAATCCGCGACCGATCCCGACGGAACTTTGCCTGTCGAATCCGCCATGGGCGGTTCCGCGACCAACGCTCCCGGACCTGACTCGCGAATAGCCAGCGAGTCAACTGTCCGAGTCACCATATCTGCGTCCATTCGCGATTCCGTCGCCGACCGCGTTTGTTCGGTTCGACCACAGGCCAGAGAGACCACGCACATCGCGTACGCCAGCAAGGGACGTGAGGCCATGTTCCACCTTCCTGTGCGTATTCGCACTATTTGCGAAACCAGTTGTGAACGCCGTAGTCCTGCCGATTGGGGTCTGTGAAGTCGGTCCACGTGTATACCCACAATTGGCCTGGCCGATACTGGGACATCCGGGCGTAGACGTATCGCTTCGCGAATCCCTGATCGTACGTGCCGTAGATGTGGCCCGTAGAGAGCCGGGTAGCGCCCGTTTCTCCCCAATCGCAATCCGTCGGATGGCACTTACCCCAGAGGTGAATGTGCCAAGGCGGGCCGGGAGGGTATAGCTGGCCGTTAAGGACCTGATCCTGACACGTGAATCTCAGCACGGCTCGTGTCAGGCTGCGGGTTGCAGGATCCGTATTGGTCCACGAGCCGTCTTCAGGTTGCGCAAGGCATTGGGCATCGACTGTTCGTGGCCGCGCGAAAAGAAGAGCCGCTACCAGGACCATCGCTGCTACACCGATAGTTGCGACACGCTTCATTACTTGTGACATCTTCGCCTCCGTCGAGTGCACGATCTTTCGCCCCAATTCAGCTGCATCAGTTGGGTCGCCCATCGCTTGCGGCCTGTGATTTTCGATTTCATGATTTGCCGGCGCCGCGGACAAGTCCGATTACATCTCCGACCAGGGCCCCGCCCACGAACGCGCCAACCGCCGTTGCGGCTACCGCTACGCTCGTGATGTTGCCTCCCATCGGCCAGACCTGATCGTACGCCCATCCTCCCACCATGCCGCCGATGACGCCACCGAGCTTAGTGAACCACCAAGGGTCGGGAGGAGGTGGAGGAGGATGTGGCCAGAAGCGATGCGGCCATGGTGTTCCGCACCACCCAACGAGTGCCCAAAGCGCCCAGAGCATACGGCCCTCCTCAGGAAAAGAATTGGCCCAGTAGCGACGTTCTCCAATTCTCACGATTCGGCGAGGGCTGCAATGTCTCTTTTGTATCACTGGAGGGTGCATTTCTTGTCAGTCGTACCGAACCGTTGGGTCACGAGACTCCGACGCGAGCACCCGGGATCAGAGGGAGATGAAATCGATTCGGTCGTCCGCACCGTCTGCACGAAAGCAGACAGAAGATCGCGACGTGATATGAAATCGACATCGACTGACAAGAAATAGGCATCGCACCTCTTCACAGACCGGCACAGCTTAGGGGTTAAGCCGGGGGGTTCAATGTCCGCGAATTGGACATCCGATCGGATGTGCGCCGGTTACGCCGTTCTGGAAAGGTCTTGAGGGTTGCGATCTTCTTGCCCACGCGGCAAGCCGCCCAGATCAGGGCGGCGATGGACGCTCACGATCAAATCTGCGTCGCGGATTCCTGGGAGAGCCTCGAGGCTCTGGTTCGGCTCGAGCCTCTGAGTGTCGTCGTGTTCAATCCGGCTGCCGACGGAACCATGGACAACACGAGAGCTTGCAGACTCATTTGCAAGTATGCCTCGATTCCGTTCGTAGCCTATGTTCCCGTCGATGCTGCATTCGTGCGCGGAATCGCGCACATGTCGAACGACGGACTACAAGACGTCGTCGTCTACCATTCTGACGATTCACCCTTACGCTTTCGGAAAACCCTGGAACGGGTAAGCTCTGTCCCACAAGTCAGCGCGCTGATCGGACAGCTGGAGCCTTGGCTATTACGCTTGCCGGCGTCACTCGTTGATGTGCTAACGGATGCGCTGCGACAGCCCCACGAGTACGCAAGCGCCGAAGATGTTGCGGCGGCCGCAAACATTACTCTTAGTGCGCTCTACCGCAGATTCAGAAACGCGCAATTGAATTCACCCAAGAGTTTCGTGGTGGGCGCTCGTGTGTTCCGGGGATACGTCTATTTGAGAGACGCGGGATTCTCCATCGGTGACGTTGCGATAAAGCTGGGATACACGCACCCGCGCATTTTCGCGCACCACATCGAATGTGTTCTCGGCGAGTGTCCGTCAAAGGTTCGTCGTTCACTGGACGACGGGGACGCGGTAAACAGGATCGTGTCATGGTTGGGTTCGCCGACACGATCTGCCAGCTACCTGTTGCAACACCACATCGCGCGCGTCGTGTGCTTTCTGACGCTCCTCGATTGGGCCGGTGATCTGGCTGGGCTGCTCGATTTTTCGTAGAACGCCAGAGGCGTGATATGAAATCGACATTGCGTCGCTGAGTCGTCCGCACGGCGATAGGTCAGGGCAGGACAACCAGTTGGGCGCATCGAGAGACTCCTATGCCCTCCGCAGCTGTCAGCGCACCCTCGTATATTTTCCTGCCCTGACTCCAACCCCTACAGCCGCCGGTCGATTCCCGCGACCCACGCTTGACCACACCGCAGCCTTCACTCCCCGAGCTTTCGACTCTCCGCAGCGAGCTCGCCAGACTCGATGAATCTCTGCTCGGGCTTGTCGCTCGACGGCAGGCGATCGCCAGCCAGATCGGTCTGATTAAAGCCAGGGCAGGCCGCTCCACCCGCGATTTCGTGCAGGAAAAGGAGGTGATCGGGCGAGTGCGGCGTGTCGCTACCGAGCTGGGCCTCGACCCGAATTTCGCCGAGCGGCTCGCGCTGCTCCTGATTCGCGCGTCACTCACGATTCAGGAACAAGACAGAGTTCTTGCCAGCGCTGAAGGAGAAGGCAGAAAAGTTTTGATCATCGGCGGCGCCGGCAAAATGGGCCGCTGGTTCGCTCGGTTTCTACATTCGCAGGGATTTACGGTCGAAATCGCGGACCCGGCCAGCTCTGGGGACGAGTTTCCGCGTCTGGACGACTGGCGCACGTCGACGCTCGAGCACGACATTCTCATTGTCGCCGCTCCGCTCAGGCAGTCTGCTGCGATTCTCGAAGAGCTCGCCGCGCGAAGACCACGCGGAATCGTGTTCGACGTGGGATCTCTGAAAACTCCGCTGCGTCCCGGACTGACCAAACTTGTCGAAGCGGGGGTGCTCGTAACCTCGGTCCATCCAATGTTTGGTCCGGATACCGATCTCCTCTCCGGCCGCCACATCATCTTCGTGGATGTTGGAGTGCCCGAAGCCACGCGGCGCGTGCGTGACCTGTTCTCTTCTACCATGGCCGTACAGGTGGAGATGGATCTCGACGCGCACGATCGTACCGTGGCCTACATCCTCGGATTGTCACACGCGGTCAACATCGCGTTTCTTGCCGCGCTTGCCAACAGCGGAGAAGACGCGGAGAGACTGAAGCGGCTCTCGAGCACGACTTTCGACGCGCAGCTGGAGGTGGCGCGCCGAGTGGCGAGCGAAAACCCTCACCTTTACTTCGAGATTCAGTCGCTGAACGAGTACGGAATGTCGGCGCTTACCGGCCTGATGTCAGCCATACAACAGGTGAGGTCCGCGGTTCAGCGCGGGGACGAAGCGGAATTTACCGCGCTGATGCGGCGCGGCGCGGACTACGTCGCGGACGTCCAGCCACGCTGAGACGATCGATCCCACGCTGCCTGCCGGCCGTCTTCTGAAAAGAGCGGGCTACCGGCCTCGCACGAGTCCCATGATAGAAAATCGACATCTCACTGATAGGAAATCGACATTGCGCTGACGAGCCGTTCTTGCACTGTTGGTCAGGGGGAAACCTATGCCAGGTGAGCCATGGGATCCGGTTGAGCGCGATCGCCGATACGCGAGCTGCAAACGCGCCGGCCTGCAACGGCTCATCTCCGAAGGCGATTCCTGGTTCGACTACCCTCCCCACCCGAACATCATCGACTTCCTGGATGGCGAGGGATTCTGGGCCATCAAGCGATTCGAGAAATCGGGTGACACACTCGAGAATATCGCGAGCGATGAAAATCTCGCCCGGATCGCAAGCACGGCGCAGAAAGACAAATCTCAAGCAATCCTGCTCAGCGCCGGCGGAAATGACCTGTTCACGGATATTCCGGAAAGGCCCGACCTGCGCTGGATCTGGCGCGCACTGAATCCGTTCGACGCTACCAAGTCCGCGGCGGAGCACGTCAACCAACCCGCGTGGGACGAGAAAAAGACCGAACTGCGTAACGGCTTCGCTCGATTCATCGCAGAGCTTGGTGAATACGCGCCGATCCTCATGCACGGCTACGATTATCTCACCGCCTCCGGCGAGAAGGTGATGTACGACGGGTTCCATCCCGCGGGTCCGTGGATTCTCCCGTCGATGCGGGATCGCGGAATCGATGATCCGGACCTGCAAGCCGCAATTCTGCGAATACTGATCGACGATGTGAACGGGATGATCCGTGCATTGGAGAGTACCTATCCCGACACTGTGATCTACATCGATCTGCGGACAACTCTTCGCCCCGGAGTCGACTGGCAGAACGAGATACATCCAACCGAAGACGGTTTTCACAAAGTCGAAGAACGGTTTCGCGACACGCTCATAAACCAACTCCCCGCCGTGCAGCGACGGAGACCAGCACGATGACGTTTTCGGCCGGAGCGAGGTTCGTCTTCGTAGCAACATGCCTCGCCGCCGTCGAGCTCCCAGCCCAGAAGCACGTACCCGACGACTCCATTGGTGCGATGGTCGGCGTCGAATCCAGGCTGCTTTGGCGCGATATCACCCTCGCGGACGCGCTCGGCCTCCAAAGCGGAATCGCTTTCCCGGTGCCTGTTCCGCGATTTCCGCTTCAGGTCGAGCTGGATGGTTGGACAACTCTCGCCAGGCGCTCCAGCAGAGGATTCAGCGATCAATACTCCGCGAGCGCGCACTATCAATGGATTCTGGTCGACCGACCGCACCCCAAGTCGCTGGTGTTCGGATACACGGAATACTGGAATCCGATCATACGCCCTTCGAATTCACAGAGCCGAGCGCATACTCGCGAGCTGAGCGCGAGCGGTCTGTTCGATATCGGAATCCCGCAGCAAGGAATTCGAACTGTCCACTTTCAGCTCGACGCGGCCCGCGACCTCGCTCGCGAAAACGCGACCTGGGTGCGCGGCGCAGCGAACGCTTCGATCGGAACGACGATTCAAGGGACGCGAAGCGATTACAGTCTGGCGGCGATCCTCGGAGCGGCAGTGAGCGCCAGCGACCTCCGCGGTCCGCGACTGTCGGGACCGCGGCCGGGGTTTGGGTTTCACAGTGCGGATGTGGAGCTGGATCTTCAACTTCGCGCCCGACGGCCGGCGTTCGACGCCACGACGACGTTGGAGTTTGTCACGGCGATGCGCGCGCGCCGACTTGGTGCCAACGTAGGCTGGATTGGACTTCGGCAGTCGTTTCTGATCCTCTGAACGGAGATACCCATGACTGGAACCGGCGTCGCCGAGCATAAATCCGTTCCGCCTGAAGAGGCGGAGAAGCGTACGCGTTATTCGGTCGCCCCTCCCCCACCCGAATCGAGCGTCGAAGCCGCCAGGAAGAGGATCGCCATCTTCGTCGCCCACGGAATGGGCCAGCAGATTCCGTTCGAGACTCTCGATGCGATTGCGGAGTCGCTCCGCGCGCACGACGAGGCGCTGACCGGCCGCCGGGAGAAACCCACGAGCAAATCGGTTAGAGCCGGCGGCGATCAATGGCTGCAGCGGGTGGAGCTCAACCTCAAGTCAGGCGCGGATCAGATAGAAGCCCACGTGTATGAAGGCTACTGGGCGCCGCTCACCGAAGGCAGAATCACGCTGCGTCAGGTGATGGGTTTTCTGACGGGAGCGGCAAGCAACGGAATGAAGATCGCCCGCAAAACCTTCAAAAGGTGGCTCATGGGAGAGTACCACGCCTTTCCCACACCCATTCGAATTTTGCTCTATCTGCTGGTTGCTTTGGCGACGGTTGGAGCGCTGGTAGCACTCAATTCCATCATCGTGACCGTCGCGGCAACGCGCACATTGTTCAGCCAGACTCCATGGTGGCTGACTGACGGTCTGTTCGCGGATCTCACGACGACCTTCAACGCCGTCGTCACTACGATGGTTGTGTTTGGCGCGTCGCTCGGCGTCGCGCATTTGATCCGGCGCCCGAGCGTGCCCGTAATGGCTCGAAAGATCTGGGGGTGGGTTACCGTAGTCGCTTTTTTTCTGACTCTCCTCGCCATCATTCTCGCCGGTGTGTCGGTCTTGAGCCTTCTCTTCCTGCACGTTCGCGGGAACGTTGCGGCAAACGCCGAGCTCTGGCAGAGGTTCGTTTCCAAGGGTTGGATAGATCAGTTCAATGCGCGCTTCGACTGGTGGGCGCTGGTATTGGTCCTGACTGTCGCGGGCTTGAGGGCGCTCTGGTGGGTTGCAGTCGTGATCGGGAGGTTCTTTCGGGATCTCGACCAGCCACGTGGGCGCTGGCTCACCCTCGCGGTGGTCGTCGTCTTCGCGTTCCTCGTGCTGGCCATTATCTTCGTGCTACGCCGATTCTTCGGGGTAATTCGCGGGAGCGACGCAGCAATGGCGAGCGCGCGCGGGATCGCTTGGCCACTCCTCGTGATAGCGAGCGCCTACATTCGCGGGGTTCTTGTCCAGTTCGTCGGCGACGTCGCGATCTACGTCATGCCGTACAAGCTCGACGCGTTCAACGACCTCCGGAAGGAGATAAAGGACGTAGTCTATAAAGTCGCGCACGCGGTCTACGCGTTGAAAGACAAATCAGGTCAGCTGTTGTACGAACGCGTGATCGTGGTCGGTCACTCCCTCGGGAGCGTGATCGCGTATGATGGGCTCAACCGCCTTATTCTCGAGGACGGAGCGGCCGCGGCTGACCAGGTTCTT
>JBGPHO010000137.1:0-7193 GCA_041484425.1 Gemmatimonadaceae bacterium | reverse complement strand
GCCACCAGTCCAATTATTCGCTGCATGAATGCTCCGTTCATTGTGCCCGCCTGTCGTGCGGGGTAGGTTGAAAAATCAGCACTAACGTTCAAAAGAGAGGGCGCTTTCCCTCAGCGCCCTCTCCGATTCTCAGTTCGGAAAGGGGCGCGGCTCGGGCCAGGGGTGAGGCCACGGACCGGTGGCGTTTCCGCCCGCCAGCGCGCGCACCGCAATGGACCTGATCTCCGGATCCTTGGACTCGAGCAGTCCCTTCAACGCACCAACCGACTTCTCGCCAACCGCCGCAAGAGCGCGGATGTAGGCGATCTGCAGCTCTTTGTCCGGCTCGCGCGCAAGAGCTGCTTCAAGTGCCGGTATCGATGCCGGATCCTCGATCTCGTACAACGCCCATGCGACGAGCTCACGCGTCTCCGGATCCTTGTCGCTCAGCATCGCGATGAGCTTGGGTGGCGCCTGCTTGAGGTCGGAGCTTCCGAGCGCCCACGCGGCGCGCTTCCGAACCTCGACACTCGCGTCGTTCAGCGCCGCGGCGAGTGCATCGGCCGACGACCTGTCGCCGACGCTGCCCAGCGCCCACGCCGACGTCGCCCTGACTTGTGTGTTGGCGTCGCCCCGCAGCGCCGCGGACAATGCCTCGACCGCGACCGACTGGTGCTCACCTTCTGCCAGCGCCCAGGCCGCCATCTCCCTAACGCTAGGATCGGCGTCGTGACGAAGCGCATTCGCGAGCGCATCAGCCGCAATCTGCTTGTCCGCGTACTCGGACAGGCCCCAGGCCGCGATTCTCCGGAGGCTAGCGCTCGTATCGGTCGCGAGGACGCGAGCAAGAAGAGCCGGACGCTCATCGCTATCCTTCCCCGCCGCTTTCGCGCCGCCCTGACTGAGCACGCGGACCAGCGCGTTCGACGCGGCCGAGGAGCCTTGCTGAACTGCCTGCTCGACGACCTTTGCGAAGCTTTGCTCGATTCGACTGTTCGTCTGTTCGCTTCGGGTGGTCGACGTGGTCTGGGTCGTCACCATCTCGGTCTTCTGATGCGTCTTCGAGCCGCCGATGATCTCACGCGAATCGGGATATCCCTTCATGTCCGGCTTCCGCGAATTCAGCAGCTCGATTCCCTGCGCTGGCCCAGCAGGACTCTGTGTGTGGTGGACAGCTGCTCGCGGCGACGGCGCGGCGGCGCCCACTACTATGGCGATGAGCGCCAATGACCCGATCAGCGCCGCCGATTGCCTCCGGCTCGGGCTCGAGTGGCGAAGCTCCGGGTCGAGGATCGCCAACATGCGCCCCTCGAAGTCCTTGCGCCGCGCCATCGCGAGCGCAACCGATGGAGTCGAATCACGTCTCACGCTCGTGACGATATCCAGCAGATGCTCGGCGTAGTCGGTCGCGCGCGCGCCGCAGGCGAGTGCGAGATCGTCGCACGCCCGCTCGCTCTCGGAGCGGAGCTGTTTCGCGGCGGTCCAGACGAGCGGATGAAACCAATAGACGGCGCAGGCCAGGCGGCCGAGCGTGTGTCCGACGAGATCGTGACGGCGAACGTGCGCAAGCTCGTGCAGCAGCACCGCGCGACGGCGATCGAGCGACCACGAGTCGCATTCTGCCGGCAGAACGATCGTCGCTCTGAACACGCCGCACGCGAAAGGCATCTTGGCATCTTCACTGCGAAGCAATCTCGGCGGCTCGTCGAGCGACAGCCTGTCCGACACCTCGAAGAGCGGCGTGAGCCAATCCGCAGTGTCGAGCGTACGGGCGCGATTGACGATCCGGCGAACCATCAGCGTCGCATAGCCGAGTGATGCGGCGATCGCCAGGAGCACCGCTACCCAGATGAGGAATACAATGGAAAGTCCGCTTAGAACCGGTGAGCTGGCGATCTTAGCCCCGAGCGAGCTCGCCGGCGCGGCCTCGCTCTTTGGACCGACGGTCGTGGCGACGCCCGCCTTGTCGGTTTTTCCGGCTCGATTGATAGATACGGCCGCGGGATTTGGCGGTGCTACAGCTGGCTCCGACTTGGCAGGCGCCGGAAGGACTCTGATTGGAATCGGAGCCCACGCCGTGAGGGCCGGCACGAGCAACAGCGCGGCGAGCGTGACCAGCCACACCAGGTGGCGAGCACCCGCAGAAGCGCGCTGCATGGTGAGCGTAATTCCGAGCGCCATCAGAAGGATGAGCGTTGCCTTTGCCAGCAGCATCAGCATCGAAATGCTGGAGCCGGTGAGGCCGCCGCTAATTGTCGAGAAGATTGTCGAGATCATTGGCGTTATCTCCCGCTCTGCCGCGCTCGGCGAATGGAGTTGCGAAGCCGCTTGATCTCGGCCTCGCTGAGGTCGACGTCCGACATCCGGAGGAGTGCTGTGACGGCCTGTTCCGGGGAGTCGCCGAAGTAGGTGCGGACGACGTGCGCGAGTATGTCTTCGCGCGCGGTCTCCGTCGGCTTGGCTGGATAGTATATGTAGCGCGGGCCATCCTCACGGTGCTTGATCAGCTCCTTCTCGCCGAGGATGCGGAGCACTGACCGCACAGCGGAATAAGTCGGCGGATCGGGAAGATCGGCCATGATCTCGGCCACGGTCGCGCCAGTGCGCCGGTGGAGGATGTCCATCACCTGACTCTCGCGCCGGGAAAGTCCGGCGGCGGTGGTGGCGGAGGGGGAGCTCGAAGTTGCGTCGGATTTGTTGGACATCAGCATAGCAGCCATGGGTGGATCGCCTGAGGGCCCCGGAAGCCTGACCCAGTTGGTGTGTTGAAAAATCAACCTTGCATGCTGAAAATTCAACAGTGGCGCCCGTTTGTCAAGAGGGAAGTTTTAAAGGCTTGTCCAGCCAGGTCGCCGTAGAGCGCATCGCCGAGGTGGAGAAGAGGAGCGCCGGGCTTCGTAAAGAGCTCGGCCTCATCGACTTGGTGCTGATGCAGGTCCTCTATGTCGTGGGCTCGTCCTGGGTCGGGACGGCTGCCAAACTCGGGACATCCCACACCGTTTTCTGGCTCCTGGCGATCGCCTCTTTTTACCTGCCGCAGGCCGCAGTGGTGATCTTTCTGAGCCGCCTGATGCCGCTCGAGGGCGGTGTCTATCAATGGACGACGATCGCCCTGGGAAAATTCGCGGGATTCATGGTCGCATGGAATCTCTGGGCATACGCTGTCCTGATCATCGCCACGTTCGGCGTCACGATCGCGACGAACGCGTCCTACCTGCTAACCGGCGGCACGGCATCACTCTCACAGGTGTGGTGGTACACACCGATTGTCAGCACGCTCGCTCTGCTCTTCGTCACCGGCATCTCCATACTCGGCCTCCGCATCGGACGATGGGTTCAAGACGCTGGAGGTGTTGCCCAGGTGCTTACTTTCGCTGCGCTTCTCATCGTTCCGCTGATCGCGCTCGGTCACGGCCGGCCCGTGTCATACCATCCACTCGACGTCTCGGCGCCGGCGTTCACACCGTACAGTCTCAACATTTTCGGCAAGATGGCACTTGGAGCCTTGAGTGGATTCGAATATGTGGCGATCATGGCAGGTGAAGCCCGAAGTCCGGCACGCACGATCGGCCGCTCCGTCCTTCTGGCGGCGCCGGTGATAGCGCTGATGTTCATACTCGGAACCAACAGTGTGATCGCGCTGGTGCCGGCGAGCGGTATCGATCTCGTGAGCCCGATTCCGCAAACACTGAGCATCGGCTTCGCGGGCCTCGGGCTGGCGCGGCTCGTCGTGCCGGCGCTGATCCTTTTGCTGTTGCTGCGCCAGGTGGGTGTAGTGACGATGATATTCAACGGGAACTCAAGGCTGCCGCTGGTGGCCGGATGGGACAAGCTGCTGCCGGAGTGGTTCACGCGGCTTCACCCGCGATTCAGAACGCCGGTCAACTCGATTCTGGTCGTGAGCGCGATCACGGTCGCGCTCACGCTGGCGGGACAGGCCGGCGTGGGAGTGCAGGAAGCGTTTCAGCTCCTCGAGAACGCGGCGGGAATTTTCTACGCGCTCACTTATCTCGCGCTCTTCGCGATCCCGATTTTTGGGGCGGCGAGCCTGTCGAGACGGCCATCTCGATTGTTGCGCCTTGCCGCGGCGTGCGGGTTCGCCGTGACGCTTCTCTACTCGACGCTATCGGTGTTTCCCATTATCGACGTCGCGAGCTGGCAGATCTTCGCGGCGAAGATCATCGTCGTCATCGTCGGGGCGAACCTGCTCGGCATCTTCATCTACGCGGTTGGGCGCCGGGCCGGCACGGCGTCCAATAACTAACTGCTACTGTATACCGGTTAGCGCTGGTTGAGAACTATGTCGCCGTTTACAGTCCTGACGCGAATCACGCCTCCGCCTCGCCCAACGGTCTGCCGTGCGCGGACGTAGCGGCGCGGCGTTCCCTGGCTATCGTCCCAGTTCGCCGTTTCAGTCGTCTGAATCGGAAAGTCGCTGACGATGCGGGTCTTGCGATCATGGTTATTGGTGTATGCCGTCTCGAGATCGAGCGTCGCGTTGAGATCCCGCGGCACGAGGAGGACGACCCGCCCTTTGCCGGAGGTCACATCGACCGAGTGCGCGCCAGCGCCCTTCAGCTCGATCGTCACATCTCCAGCCCCCGTGTGGGCCTGGACCGATCCATTCGCCGGACCGATGTCGATCGACCCACCTCCGGTCTGCGCGAAGACTTCTCCACCTGATGGACCAATGCGAATTGGGCCCCCGCCAGTAGTTACACGCGCACCGTCCGGCGCCGCGGGAAGCGAGAGTCCCCCGCCCGCGGAATTCATTCTGATTCCACTCATCGCAAAGCCACTCGGTCGGTCGGCATCATCATCGACGTACGTCGTTGTGCTCGTGCTCCCGCTCTCACTGCTACCGCCGCTGCCGCTTCCGCTGCCGTTCCCGACATGGGCGCGGCTGTCGCCGCTGACGACCCCGACGACCGTGACGCCGTTTTCGCGGCGAACGCTCGTGCCACCAGATTTGGCGTAGATGACAGGACCACTACCGGATTTTCCATTGAGGCTGCCGGTGACACCTTCGATTCGAACGACCCCGCCACCGGTGCTCACGGTTCCATTCAGGCGAGAATCCGACACACGGACATCGCCTCCGCCCGTCCGGATATCCACTTCGCCATTGGCTTTCCGGATGTCGATCTCACCCCCACCCGTTTGGCCAGTGAACTTTCCATCGACACCTGTGATGGAGACCGAACCGCCCGACGATGAGATCCGCACGTTGTAGTTGCGCGGCACGTTGATCTGGAAGACGTGGCGTGTGCTCTGTGTTTGTCCCTGCACCGCGAAGTCGCTTTCCAGGCGCGCGCCTTCGTCGGATGACCTGAGCGACACTCTGGTTTCGCGCCAGTCGCGTCCGCCCAGTGAAGCCCGGACGGCGACCTGCGGGTTGTCCCAACCGGTGATGGCGACGTTGCCGCCGGTTCTGAGATCGAGCGTGAGAGTTCCCGCGTTGCGAGCGGCAACAGAGAGTTGAAGTGTCGAGTCGGCCTGCTCGCCCTTGCCGGATTTCGCCTCACTTAAAGATGATGGTGCTGTGCCCAATGCGGCTGACCAGGTTGACGTGGCTGGCGCCGAGGCTGTGGATACGCCTGTTGCCGACACAATGGAAGCGGCAGTCGCTGACGAAATTGATGCGCCTGTTGCCCAGGCGGCCGATATGGAGGCCGGCATTGTCGACGTCGTGGGCGTGGCCGATCGAACTGTCAGGGGCGCCGTCGATCTTCCCTGATTGAACTGTTCGGTCGATGCCGTCGGAGCTGGGCTCGAGACGCGATCTCCCCGTGGCCCGTCCGTTCGTGAAACCGGGCGAAATGCTGCGAGCGGTATCAGAACGAGCGCCGACAAGAGCGCCGCCGCCGGTCTCGCTCCGCGGGAAAGCGAGACGCGCCGGCGTGAATCATTGAGCACCGCGAGCAAGCGGCCCTCGAGCTGTGATGGGCGAGCCATCGCCACGGACAGAAAACCAGCCGCGCCAAACGCACGAGCCGACCGCGCGACTTCGAGGAGGTGCGCCGCGTACTCGGCCGCCGGCGTCCCAAGCGATACGACGTTGTCGTCGCACGCCCGCTCGCACTCGGCGCGAAGGCGACGCTCCGCAATCCAGACCAGCGGATGAAACCAGTAGAGCGCGCACACGAAACCAGCGACGAGCTGCGTGAATGAATCCCCGCGTGCGATGTGCGCGAGCTCGTGTCGCAGCACAATGCGACGGTGCTCCTCCGGCCACTCGAGTGCGTCTTCCGGGAGAAGCACTACGGGAACACGCGATCCCCACGTGAGCGGAGTGCTGACGACGGAGCTGGAATAAAGACGGACCGGCTTGTTGACTCGCGCGTAGTTGCGCTCTTCGTCGAGAATCCCGCTCCAGTCGGAGCTGCTGAGGGACCATGCAGTCGCGGCAATGCGACGGAGTCCGATGCGTCCGATCGTGAGCCATCCGATAACGGCCACAAACCCAAAGGCCCAGAGCAGCGGAAGGAGTGGAAGCGCGGCGAGACCGCCACGCTCACCAGACGGCGGTTGCGCGGCGCCCGCATCGATCATCCTTGCGGTCAATGCTGAATTCGAGGGGCGCGCGTTCGTGATACCCTTGGGCGCGCCCAATCCGGTAAACGAATTCGATTGCCGATCGGCCGCCGTCAATTCGGATGCGCGACCGTTCAGAGACACCGCCGTCGAAAAAGCGCGCGGCAGCACCGGCACGTCCCACTGCGGCGACATCCACATCGCGAGCGGCAACGCCACGCTGCTGGCGAGGGTCGCGTAGAGAATCAGGTGACGGAACGAAGGACTCAGGCTTCGCAATGTCGCGGCGACGATGAGGCCGAGCGAGATGATGAGGGTCAGCTTGATGAACAATGCCGAAACGAACGGTGTCATGACGCACCTCCCTTGCCGCGAGCTTTTTCGATCAGCTTTTCCAGACTGTCCAGATCGGCGTCGCTCCAGCGATCCTCGTAGATGCCGACCATCGCCGCGACCGCGGAGCTGGCGGAGTTGTCAAAGAAAGTCTTGACCAGATGCTTCACCGCTGACTTGCTGACGTGGTCGTGATTCGCGGTTGGGAAATAGACGTAGCGGGGGCCATCTTGTTCGTGGCGGAGATGACCCTTGCCCTCGAGCAGGCGCAGCATGCCGCGGACGGCGGTATAGGTCGGCGGATCGGGAATATCGGCGAGCACTTCAGCGGCGTTCGCCCTTCCCCG
>JBGPHO010000136.1:0-7214 GCA_041484425.1 Gemmatimonadaceae bacterium | reverse complement strand
CACGTCGCGGTTCGATTCGAGCTTCGGCAGTCACTGCTCGAAGCGGAAAATCTGCGGAGCCTGCTCGAGATGCTGGCGGAACTGCTCTCGGGCGAGATCGAGCTGCTGCGCCTCGAGCGGAAGATCGACGACGATGTCCGCGGCGCGATGTTCCAGAACCAGCGCGAGTTCTACTTGCAGGAGCAGCTGCGGGTAATCCACCGGGAGCTGGGCGAGGAGGACAGCGATGATTTCGCTGAGCTCGAGGCCCAGATCCGAAAGAAGACACTGCCATCCATGGTTGAAGAGAGAACGCTGCGGGAACTGAGGAAGCTGCGGCGGATGCCGCCCATGTCCCCCGAGTTCACCGTCGCGCGCAACTTCGTCGACTGGATCGTGTCGATTCCGTGGACCGAGCGGACGGACGAAGTTCTCGACGTCGCTCGGGCGAGAGCGATTCTCGATGCGGATCATTACGGGCTCGAGGAGGTGAAGGATCGGATCCTCGACTTCATTGCTGTCCTCTCGCTCGTCGGCCGGCTCGACGGACAGATCCTCTGCCTGGTCGGGCCTCCGGGCGTCGGCAAGACCTCGCTCGGCCGCTCGATCGCGCGAGCGCTCAGCCGCAAGTTCGTCCGCATGGCGCTCGGCGGCGTGCGGGACGAGGCGGAGATTCGCGGGCACCGGCGCACCTACATCGGCTCGATGCCGGGTCGCATCATTCAGGCAATGAGACGCGCTGAAGTCGTCAATCCGGTGATTTTGCTCGACGAAGTGGACAAGCTGGGACAGGACTTTCGCGGTGATCCCGCGGCGGCGCTCCTCGAAGTCCTCGACCCCGAGCAGAACACGACGTTCAACGACAACTACCTCGAAGTGGACTACGATCTCTCGCAGGTGTTGTTCATCACGACCGCGAACTCGCTAGCCGGAATTCCCGAGGCGCTTCGCGACCGGATGGAGATCCTCCGCATCGCCGGCTATCTCGATCACGAGAAGCTCGCCATCGCGAGGCAGTACCTTTTGCCGAGGCAGATCGAGGCGAACGGCTTGAAGAAGGAAGAGGTCGTCCTCGAGCCGGACGTGCTGATGGCGATCATGCGCGGCTATACGCGCGAGGCCGGAGTGCGGGAGCTGGAGCGCCGCATCGCGCGGGTGTCGAGAAAGCTCGCGCGCAAGCGCGCAGAAATCGCACCGGGTGCGGCCGAGACTCAAACCGTCTCTGTCGCAGATCTGAAGGAGCTGCTCGGCGCCCCGCCGTTCGATCCGGACGATACGTCGCTCGACGACAAGATCGGCGTGGCGTCTGGCCTCGCCTACACGTCGGCGGGCGGTGAGGTGCTTGAAATCGAAGTCAGTGTCGTCAAAGGCCGCGGCAAGGTGCAGCTCACGGGAACGCTCGGCGACGTAATGAAGGAGTCCGCGAGCGCGGCGCTCTCATACGCGCGCGCGCGGGCGCGAGCGCTGGGGATCGAGTCGGAATTTTACCGGACCAGGGACATCCACATCCACATGCCGGCGGGCGCGACGCCAAAGGATGGTCCCTCCGCCGGAATCGCGATCGCGACGGCGGTGATCAGCGCGCTCACCGGCGTGCCGGTACGCGGCGATGTCGCGATGACGGGAGAGATCACGCTGCGCGGACGCGTGCTCCCGATCGGCGGCCTCAAGGAGAAGTCGGTGGCAGCCCACCGGAACAAGGTGACCGATGTGATCATTCCGCACGGAAATGCCCGGGACATCGAAGAACTCCCCGAAGAAGTTCGAGCATCGGTCCGCTTCCATCCAGTGAAGACGATGGACGAAGTGCTGGCGCTGGCGCTGCGTCCGCAGCCGGCGGCGACGACGTCCTCGGGCGAACCGCTTTACGATACAATCACGCACTAGATGGAGAAGGACCCGGTTGGCGACAAGCTGGTCATCCGGAGTGTGGAGTTCATCGGGGGAATGGCCGAGCGTCATGGCTGGCGTCCCGAGTCATCGCTCCCCGAGGTCGCGTTCGCCGGACGCTCGAACGTGGGAAAATCCTCCCTTCTCAACACTCTCGTCCGCCGCAAATCGTTTGCACGGGTGAGTCGAACCCCGGGCCGCACGCGCGAGATCAACTTCTTCCGCGTGAACAACGGCTTCGTTTTCGTGGATCTTCCTGGCTACGGCTACGCCCGTGTTTCCAAAGAAAAGAAATCGGGGTGGAGGCCACTCATCGAGAGCTACCTGCGGCGGACGACCCAGCTCCGGGGTATAATCCTGCTGCTGGACATCAGGCGCGACCCGAGTGATGATGATCGCGCGATGCTGGACTTTCTGGCGGAGATGGAAGTGCCCACGCTTGTCGCGTTGACGAAGAAGGACAAATTGAGCAAGACAGCGGCGCTGGAGCGGGTCGCGGCGATCTCGCGCGCACTGTCGCTTGCGAGCGAGCAGGTGATTCCGTTCAGCGCGCAGTCGGGCGAAGGGCGGACAGAGCTGCTGGAGGCGATCACGGAGCTCGTGGCAGCCGCGCCGGAGGCGGACGCGAAGTGAGCGCGCGGCGGGCGCTCGGAGTCGTCTTCGTCGTGGGTGCGCTCACCGCGTGCGCCGGCGGAACGCCCACGGCAGCCGGCCAATCGGGAACGCTCACGCCCATCACGGATGACACGGTTGGCCGCGCCAGTGTTCCCGTCGGTTTTGGCACGCTGCGGCAGGACGACATCGCGATCAGGCTGGAGCTTCAGGGTCTCATCGTTCGCGCCATACCGCTCGACGAGAACCTGATCCGGCTGCTGACGCCCGATTCGTACCGCGCGCTGCGCGAGCTACAGGAGAGCAACAAGGCGGCGATCGCCGCAGTGACTCGACGGACGGGCGGCCGATCTCCCGATCTCTGGTACGTGTCGTTCTACGGCGTCCAGCCCGACGTGCACTTCAGCCCGATGGAGCTCGTGATCACGAGCAGCGGGCGCGATTTTCGAGCGCTCGAGGTGCTGCCGCTCAGCTCCGGCTTCGGCGAGCAGCGGTTGAAGCAGCGCGAGACGCAGAGCGCGATTTACCTGTTCGATGAGGCGATCGATCTCGATCAGCCGCTGACCGTGACGTTTCAGGACGTGCGCGACGACAGCTGGGAGCAGGTCCTCACGCGCGTGGAGCGGGAAAGGGCGCTCGTTCGCGCGCGAGCGTCGCGGCCACCGTCGCAGTAGCTGGTTTTTCCCCGGGGCGAACATCAACTTTCCAGACATGCCCATCTATCCCCTGCGCAAGCTTCCCGCGCTTCCAATCGCCGGAATCGAATCACAGTGGCTCGAGAAGATCGCGTCAGAGCTGAAATCCGGTGGCGACCGTGCACTCCTCTGCCGACGGACGCTGTGCGAGATCGCCTATCCTTCGTTCTCCTCAAACTGGGAGACGGCGGTGGAAGACGCCAAGCTTCCGCTCGCGACGCGACTGGCCCTCTCGGCGCTCGATCCTCGCAATGTGACGCTCGAGCCCGAGTACTACGCCGAGTGCGATGACGCGCGCTTCCAGAAGGTGAAGCCGCTGCTCTGGCTCTGGTATTCCTTCGATCGCACGGTGGTGGGGGGACAGAACGTCGAGCTGGGAGTTCAGCTGAGGCGGCTACTCGCGCCCTACATCTTCAAGAAATGCGGTGAGAACTTCAAAGCCTTCCAGTTCGTCGAGTTTTCTTTCGGCTACAACGTGGAGGTGGGCGACGATTGCGTCGTCCACCGGTACGTGCTTCTCGACGATCGCGGCGGAATATCGCTCGGTAACAACGTCTCGATCAGCGACTTCGTGAACATATACAGCCACACGCACAGCATTGTCGATCAGCGCGACGTGACCGCTGCAGCGACGCGCCTTGACGACGGAGTTCGCATCACCTACCACGCGACGGTGCTCGCCGGAGTGCACGTCGGAGAACAAGCAATGGTTGGGGCGATGGCGGTCGCGACCAAGGATGTGCGGCCGTACCACGTGTACGTCGGGATTCCCGCTAAGAGCGTGAGGGTGAAGCCGAACGCGCCGGTTGATCAGGGGAATCTCACTACCGTTAAGGCGAGGCAGGAGTTAGGGCGGGGCTGAGTTTTCCGCGAGAAGAATGGGATCCGAGATGTTAGAGGCGTAGATCCAAGAGTTTAGTCGCTGCGCTCCGACCGGCCTCGGGGGCGTGAGAGTGCCTGAACTCGCATGCCTACGGTGAATTGCGCTCGAACGGTCTCGGTGCTGTTCCTAAAGACTCCCATCTATGCTTCTCAGATCTCGGATCCCGTTCTGTCGTCCTTATAGGACCCGAAGCGCATCCTCAACCGGACCGGCATCCCCTCTCCCAAGAAGATGACGCGCTTCCCTCAGCCCGCGCGCGGCCCGGGGCCAGGTGAAGCGATCGCATGCCTCATCGAGGCCCAGCCACTCGAACCGCTGATGCTCGTCGCTCAGAGTGACTTCCGAGCCCTCGGCGACAAACGCGGCGAAGACGATCGACATCTGTACGGTTTGAGCGGCATGCAGGTAAAAGCTGTTCACTCTGATGTTGTAGAGCGCCTGGACCTCCAGTCCCGTTTCCTCGCGCAGCTCCCGGACGGCCGCGCGCTCCGGGCGTTCTCCCGCGTCGATTTTGCCGTAAACGAGCTCCCATGAGCCGGGCCTGGTTGCATCCGGCGAGCGCTGGAGCACGAGCACCCGCCAGTCACCGGCGTTGTGGCGAATGACATAGACTTCGACAACTCCCGGAACGATCTGCGTCATGGGGCTTTGAACTCGTCTCTCGTAGATGATGGGCTTCGGTAGATCATAGCCTGTGCCGGGCTCGCGCGTGCCGCCGCGGGCGCCCTCCGGCTCGAGTACCCGCACCAGCTCCTGCGCGCTGGTATTCCCCGCGAGCAGCTGCGCGCAGCCACAACCCCAGAGGGAGCGTGTGCCCGACGATCGGGCGGCGGCAAGCAGGCGCTCAGGCGGATCGGCGGCGGCAATGGCTCGCTCTATCTCGGGAGTCGCGACGAGCACCTCCGTAACCGCGACGCGTCCTGAGTAGCCGGTCATCGAGCACTCCTTGCAGCCCATCGAGACGTGGATCATCGAGTCTTCCGGAATTGCGCCCACGAGGCGGCGAGGCACGCCGGCGTTCGCGACGAGCCTGCACTTGGTGCAGAGTCTCCGAATCAGTCGCTGCGCAACCACTCCTTTGATAGCGCCGGCCAGCTTCACGGGATCGACGCCGAGATCGGTGAGGCGAACGATCGAGCTGCAGGCGTCGTTGGTGTGCAGTGTGGCGAACACGAGGTGGCCAGTGAGCGACGCCTGGATGGCAATTGCCGCCGTTTCCCGATCGCGAATCTCGCCGATGAGAACGACGTCCGGATCCTGGCGAAGCACAGATCTGAGCGCCGACGCGAACGTGAGACCGGCCTTCTCGTGAATCTGCACCTGCACGATTCCCGGGATTCGATATTCGACCGGATCTTCGACGGTGATGATGTTGACGCCGCGGTGTTGTAACAGGCGCAGCGCCGCGTATAGCGTGGTCGTCTTGCCCGACCCGGTTGGGCCGGTGACGAGGATCAGCCCCTCCCGAACCTCGAGCAGTTTCTGCATGCGCGGGCCGTCCACGGGATCGAGACCAAGCGACCCGACCGAGCGGAGCGCAGCTCGGGAATCGAGGATCCGGATCACGACTTTCTCGCCGTGAGACGCGGGCAGCGTGGAGACGCGCAGATCCACGCGAGCGCCGTTGATTGCGACACGAGCTCTCCCGCCCTGCGGACGCAGACGGTCGGCGATGTCCATCTGCGACATGATCTTGATGCGCGACACCAGCGGGACACCGACGGCCTTGGGGAGCACCATCACTTCCTTGAGCATTCCATCGATGCGATAGCGGACGGCGATGCCGCTCTCCCCTGCCTCGAGATGAATGTCGCTCGCGCCCGAGGCGATTCCCTCGGCCACGATGTGATCGACGAGCTTGATCACGGGGCGCTCGGCTTCCTTCTCGTCTATCTCGCTCTCCGTCGCGTCGGCCCTTTCAATGACCGGCTGCAGCCTCGACTTCCCTGCGCGGTCGAGCAGTTTGCTTACTCGCTCGACCGGTGCGTAAACCTCCTCGATGCGCTCGAGAATGCGATTTGGGGCGGCGAGCGACATCCGAACGGTGCGTCCGGTCGCGAAGGCCAGCGTTTTCTCGCAATCGAGGTCGTAGGGGTTGGAGGTGGCGATGTCCAGGGTGGAGTCCGAGACCGCGAGGGGAAGAATCCCGAATCGACGCGCGAGCCGCTCCGATATTCTGTCGCGCGCCTGTGAGCTGACGACAAGACCGTTCGCGATGCTAACACGAGCGCGCACTGACAGCGCTTCGAGGATTTGGTCGTCTGTAAGCAGTGACTCGTCGACAGCGGTTCGCCAGTAGCTGACACCGACCTTCGACTCGATGGATTCGAGCGAAGTTGTGGGCAATAGCTCCCGAAGGGTCGGCAGCAGCCATCTGTCGTTCGGCAGTACATCGACACCACTGGTCACGCGCCAAGCTACACGGTTCACGTAGTGCCCCATGGCCAAATCCACTCTGGCGGAATCACACTTGCACGGCGGTTGCCAATGGTTCGCCCCAATGATATCTGTTGCCCGCTGATGCAACTCTCAATCTCCCTCGTACGACCGTACCTCCGAGCACTCTTGCGACGGAGCTGCCTGGCGATTGCCATCGGCTTTACCGGAGTTGCAAAGGCCCAATCGCCGATCGAGTGTCGCGCACGTCCGGCAGCGAGTCAGGCCGTAGAACGAGGCTGGATCGCGTATCGCAAGGGTGACATCTCCAGCGCCGAGACCGAATTCAAGCGCGCGCTCGCGCTTTGCCCGAATGACGCTGGAGCACTGACGGGTGCAGGCTATGCGGCAATGCGCGATGGTCGCCTGATGGAAGCGCGCAGTTTCTTCCGGCGTGCGGTCGTGGCTGACTCGACCTCGTACGACGCCGTGGCTGGCGCGGGCATGGCTGCGTACAGAGCTGGAGATCCAGCGAGTGCGCGGCGGAGTTTCGAGCGCGCGCTCCAGATCGTGCCGCGCGATTCAACGGCGCTTTCGTATCTCGCCAAGCTTCCCGCGCCGATTGTCGATGCAGGCCCATCCACGTATGTGCGGCCGACAACAACGGCGATCGTAGCAAGAACAGGCAAACGAATATTCGAAGTCCGCGATGCGGCGGGCCGCTGGTCACCTCTCTGGATCAAAGCGGTGAACCTCGGCGCCGCGCTACCCGGAAAGTT
>JBGPHO010000135.1:0-7240 GCA_041484425.1 Gemmatimonadaceae bacterium | reverse complement strand
CTCAACCGGCTGGACGACGTGATCGTCTTCCACTCGCTGTCGCAGGAGCACATCGCGGAAATCGTCGGGATACTCCTCAAGGATGTCCAGAAGCGGCTGGGCGACGAGGAGCTGACACTCAAGCTTACCGAGACCGCGTCAGCGTTCCTGGTGAAGCACGGCTACGACGAGAAATTCGGCGCGCGACCGTTGAAGCGGGCGATCCAGAAGTACATCGAGGATCCGCTCTCGGAAAAGATTCTCCTGGCCGAGTTCTCGAAGGGCGACGAGATCGAAGTCGACCTCGCGGCCGACGGACTGAAGCTCGACTTTCGCGTACTGAGCGGCACTCCGAAAGCCTAGCGAAATCCACCACACACTAGAGGGGCTGCCGGAGAGAAGCAACTCTCCGGCAGCCCCTTTGTCTAATCAGAATGCTCGCTCTCGGCGAGGACCTCCACCAAACTGATTAGTGTATATTTGTGTGATGCGGAAATTTGCTCCATTTATGCTGGCGCTCGTGGCCGTCAGCGCGGCTCCTTTGTACGCACAGGAGAGCGCGCCGGGGGTGTGCTCGACGCCTGAATCCATAGTCGTTACCGGAAACGCTCGCCTCGACAGCGCGACGGTTCGCTCGACCGCGGGACTGGCGACGGGTGCGCAGCTGAACGTCCACGACATCCAGACCGCGATCAAGGCGCTGTACACCACTGGCCAGTTCGACGACGTTCAGATCATGTGCCGGGTGTCGCCCACGGCCAATAAGGCCACGCTCGTCATCCAGGTCAAGGAGCGGCCGATTCTCACCGACTACAAGGTGATCGGCGCAGACCGCGTCTCCCCAAAGGACGTCAAGGAGAAGCTGGCATTTCCCACTGGCAGTCCGGTCGATCCGGGCAAGATCGCCAAGGCCATTGCGAGCACGGACTCTCTCTACGAGGACAAAGGGTACTACCTGGCGAGCGTCAAGCCGGAGTCTACCGTCACCAACGGAAAGCTCTCGATCAATTTCAAGATCGACGAAGGAAGGCGACTCGCGATATCCGGAATACGCATCAACGGCAGCAAGAGCGTCTCGGATGCCGACATTGTGGCTGCGATGGATACGAAGCCGGAAGGATTTCTCTGGACCCGGAACGGCGAGCTCGACGACGCCAAGTATGCGCAGGACCTGAGTGAGAAAATCCCGCAGCTTTACGCGAGCCGAGGCTATATCGACTTCAGGATCCTCAAGGACACGCTGATCGTGGATCGCGCGAAGGGCAAGGGATTGATCGACATCACCGTCACGGAAGGGCCGCGCTACAAGGTCGGCAACTTCGAAGTGCTCGGCAACCGCCGCTTCTCGACCGACCAGATCAACGCGTTCTACCCGTTCGGCAAGGCCCAGCAGACTACCGTCGTTCAGAAAGCGACGGGTTTGATTCGGCGCAGCTACAACAATCCGCCCAACACCTTCGACGAAGCAAAGTGGGACGACGCGCAGCAAAAGCTGATGGAAGCCTACAACGACGAAGGCTACATCTACGCGAACATCCGTCCGGTCACCGAGAGAGTACCGGGCACCGACTCCGTTCGCATTGTCAATCTCCGCTGGGAGATCGACGAAAGATCGCCGGCCATCGTCAACCGCATCGAGATTGTCGGCAACGACTACACCCACGAGTCGTGCATTCGGGAGCAGATCGTTCTCGCGCCGGGCCAGGTCTTCAACCGCAACTACCTGATCCGCAGCTACCAGAACATCGGGAATCTCAACTTCTTCGAGTCGCCGATGACCGCGCCCGAGACGCGCCCGAGCGGAGACCAGGGCGACGTCGACATCGTGTTCAACGTGAAGGAGAAACGGACGGGCAACGTGAACTTCGGCGCATCGATGGGCCAGGGCACTGGGCTCGGCGGTTTCATCGGACTCGATCAGCCGAATCTTCTGGGCCGCTGCAAGCGGGCGCAGGTGCAATGGCAGTTCGGGCGCTACATCAACGATTTCAATCTCACCTACAGCGACCCGAATATCCGCCAGTCGCGAATCTCGGGGAGCCTCACCGCATATCACAGCCGCTCGCGGTTCCAGATCGCGGACCTGGGCGGAGCGGTTCGAACCGGCGGGCAGATCCAGCTTGGATTCCCCGTACCGCAGTCGATCTACACCCGCCTCTTCGTCTCGTACGGCGGGGAGAAGGTGAAATACGAAAGCAACGGTCTGCTGGCCACGGTAGCGGCCGCGTGCGCGAACTGCTTCCGGTCGACGCTCGGATTTACGGCCCAACACGACACACGGACCGGACTTCCGTTCCCCGCGGACGGCGGGCTTCAGTCGTTCAACGCGCAATTCAACGGCGGACCTCTGGGCGGTACCGCATCGTTTCAGCGCTATACGACGGAGCTTCGCTCCTATGCGCCGATCGGACACATTGGAGGAAGTCTCCTCGGGGGCGAGCCGATGATGTTCGTCGTCGGGCTTTCCACCCGGGCCGGAGCGGTCTTCGGCGATACCGGCCCGTTCTTCTACTCACAGGCGTTCACGGTCGGTGGTACCCAGTACGGCGAGCAGCTGCGCGGATATGACGAGTTCGCGATCACTCCGAGCGGCTTCAACCCGAACGCCGATCAGAACCAGGCCAGCCGGTCATCCTTCGGCAACGCGTTTTTCGTCGGAACCGGAGAGCTCGGGCTCAGGGTCAATCAGTCGCTCTACATCAACACTTTCTTCGAAGGCGGCAATGTCTGGAGCAAGCCGCGCGAGTTCGACCCGACGCGACTGTTCAGGAGCTTCGGCTTCGGAGCCGCCACGTTGAGTCCGCTCGGACCTTTGGGTGTTGATATCGGGTATGGGTTCGACAAGATTGACGCTCAGGGGAGACCGGCGCCTGGCTGGAAGCTCCACTTCAAACTCGGACAATTCTTTTAACTCTGGAGTAAATACATGCGGGTGCTTCTTCGTGCGAGCTCAATCGCACTGGCCACATCGCTGATTCTTGTCGGCATCGCTGGAGCGCAGGCGTCGCAGTCTCCGCCGACGCCAGCCAAGATCGGCTACATCAATTCGGCGCTGCTGCTGCAGCAGGCTCCGGGACGCGCCGAGGCTGAGGCGCAGTTTGACAAGGAGGTAGGAGTCTACCGCCAGCAGATCCAGCGGATGGACGACTCGCTTCGGACCATGATGGCCACGTTCGATCGCGAGTCACCAAAGCTCGACAGCGCTACACGCGAGTCGCGCCGCACGACCATCGGGCAGAAGGAAGTCGAATATCAGCAGCGGGCCCGCGGCCTCGATTCGACGATGCAGGCGCGGCAGGCGCAGCTGGTAAAGCCGATAATGGAGCGCGTACAGGCCGTCATCGAAACGATTCGCGCCGAGGACAACTATGCCGTCATTCTCGACGTCGGCGCCCAGGTGAGCGTTGTCGTCGCAGCGGACAAGAGACTCGATCTGACGGATCGGGTGCTCGCGCGCCTCAAGTCGCAGGGAATACCGACCGCCCCACCAGCGAGCGGAGCCATTCCACAGCCCGCGGGAGTGACTCGGCCCAAGAAGTGACCGGCATCGCGAGAGCCAATAGTTCAACCAGCGGTGATGGTGCTAGCACCATCACCGCTGAAGCTATCGCGGCACTCGTTTCCGGCGAGCTGATAGGCGACGGGAAGACGGTCGTCAGCGGTGTGGCGCCACTCGATCGCGCCGACGCGAGCCACTTGAGCATTCTCTCGAGCGGGAAGTACACGCCGATGATGGCGACCACGAAAGCAGGCGTGGTGCTCGTCGATCCGGAGTTCCGTGACGCCGTCGGCGCGCCCCGAGCGCGCATAATCGTCAAGCAACCCCTCGAGAAGCTTCTGTCGCTTCTGCCAAGGCTCTATCCGCAGGAGTCGGCGGCTCCCGGCATCGCCTCGACAGCGCGCATCGGAAAGGGGGCGAGCCTCGGAGAGCGAGTCTCCGTGGGGGAGTACGCGATCGTCGGAGCGAGGGCGACACTGGGCAACGGCGTCGTGATCGGTCCACACTGTGTCGTTGGAGACGGTGTTTCGATCGGGCAGGAAACGCGGCTCTGGCCGGCTGTTACGATTTACTCCGGCGCGGTGATTGGTGCACGGACGGTGATTCATTCCGGCGCGCGCATCGCCTGCGATGGGTTCGGGTTTGTCTTCCGCGATGGCGCGCATCAGAAGATTCCGCACGTTGGCCGGTGCATCATCGGGGACGACGTCGAGATTGGTGCAAACACCACGATCGACCGCGGCAGCATCGATGATACGGTGGTGGGGAAGGGCACGAAGATCGACAATCTCGTGCAGATCGCTCACAACGTTCGGATCGGAGAGAAGTGTCTCATCATTTCGCAGGTCGGCGTTGCCGGCTCGGTGACGATCGGAGATGGCGCTGTCCTCGCCGGGCAAGCCGGCATCAGCGGGCACATCTCGATTGGCGCCGGCGCTCGGGTCGCGGCGCAGGCCGGAGTTTTTGGAGACGTCCCCCCGGGTGAGACATGGTCCGGCTATCCGGCGCGGCCGCACCGCGAAGCGCTTCGCGCCTCGGCCGCGTTGTTTAAATTGGCTGGGATGATGCGGCGCCTCGAGAAGCTGCTGGGAGAGCCCGACTCCACGTGAGTCGAAAGACGTTGGCGCGCCCGGCGGTGCTGGAGGGCATAGGGTTGCATCTGGGTGTCCAGTGCCGGATCACCTTTCAGCCGGCGCCGGCGAAGCAAGGAATCTACTTCCGGCGCACAGATTGTCCGGGGATGCCGCGGATACGCGCGCACGTGAGCGAGGTGAGCGGAAGCGAGCGCAAAACCCAGCTCGGGAGGGGCGAGCACGCTGTCCATACGGTGGAACACGTCCTCGCCGCCGTAACGGGAATGGGTATCGACGACCTGACCATCGACATGAATGCGCCGGAGCCGCCGATACTCGATGGGAGCGCGGCGCCCTTTGTCGCCGCTCTCTGCGCGGCGGGGCTTGCGGCAGTGGAGGGCGAGCCGGATTTTTTGGATCTACACGAGCCGGTGCGGATCATAGACGGGTCATCCGTCTATGAGGCATACCCGTGCGATCGATTGGAGCTCGACGTAACGATCGAATTCCCGCATCCGCTGATCGGCAAGCAGTCGCGCCGCTTCGCAGTAACGGAAGAATCTTTCGCGAGCGAGCTGTCGAGAGCGCGCACATTTGGCTTTGTTCATGAAGTGGATGCGCTGCGCGCCAAGGGGCTGATAAAGGGTGCGTCGCTCGACAACTCGGTGGTGCTCGACGACACCGACGTCCTGAGCGGCGATCTGCGCTGGGCGGACGAGTTCGTGCGGCACAAGGCGATGGACTGCGTAGGTGACCTGGCGCTCGCCGGCGCGCGCGTTCGGGCGCGCATTGTCGCTTTGAAGCCGAGTCACCGCGGAACGGTGACGCTGGTACGTGAAATGATGAAGGCCGGACGAAAGGAGATGGGGATGTATACGATAGAAGACATCATGAAGGTTCTGCCCCACCGCTATCCGTTCCTGTTTGTGGACCGGATTCTCGAGATCGAGGAGAAGAAGCGGATCGTGGGACTGAAAAACGTCAGCATCAATGAGCCCTTCTTCCAGGGACACTTTCCGGGCCACCCGATAATGCCGGGCGTGCTGATCATCGAGGCAATGGCGCAGGTCGGCGGCATGCTGCTGATGGGTTCGGTCGGGGACCCGGAGAACAAGGTCGTCTACTTCATGTCGCTGGACAACGTGAAGTTCAGGCGGCCGGTGAAGCCGGGAGACCAGATACGCTTCGAGCTGGAGATCGTTCAGATTCGCGGTGCGGTGTGCAAGATGCGTGGGGTCGGCAAGGTGGATGGCGAGGTGGTCGCCGAAGCTGACATGGCCGCGATGGTGCGCGATCGATGACCGGGTCGCGGATCCACCCGACCGCGATAATTTCGCACGACGCCGAGATCGCCGGGGATGTCCAGATCGGTGCGTTCGCGATTATTGGTGAGGGCTGCACCATTGGCGCCGGCAGCGTGATCGCAGCTCGCGCGACCCTCGAGCGCAACGTCATCCTCGGCCGTTCCGTAAGAGTGGGAATCGGCACCATCCTCGGTGGGGCGCCGCAGGATCTCAAGTATACGGGAGAGGAAACTACGGTCGAGATCGATGACGGCACTGCGATTCGCGAGTACGTCACGATCAATAGAGGCACCGCGCATTCGTTCAAGACGACGGTGGGGAAGAACTGCCTGATCATGTCCTACGTTCATATCGGGCACGATTGCCGGATCGGGAACAGTGTCATTCTCTCGAACGTCGTTCAGCTCGCCGGCCACGTTACGATCGAGGATAAGGCAATCCTGTCCGGACTCTCCGCGGTGCACCAGTTTGCGCGCGTAGGCCGGCAAAGCTTCATCGGCGGCATGTCCCGGGTGTCCAAGGACATTCCTCCGTTTCTCAAAGCTGTCGGAAACCCGGTGAAGCTGTACGGACTGAACACCATCGGGCTGCAGCGAAGTGGAATGGAAGAGGAAACGATTCGCGAGCTGAAGCGCGCCTACCGGCTTCTCTTCAGGTCCGATCTCAACGTCACCCAGGCGATCGAGCGTGCCCTCACCGAGATCGAGCCACTCCCCGAAGTGCAGGAGCTGATCAGATTCGTCGAGGGCAGCGAGCGTGGAGTCGTGATTTGACGACGACTCCACGCGTTGGCGTCGTCGGCGCGGGCAGCCTCGGTTTCCACCACATACGAATTCTGCGCGATCTTCCCGGCATCGAGTTCATCGGATTCGTCGAGTCCCGGTCGGAGCGCAGGGCGGAAGTCGAGAAGGAGTTGAAGGTCAGGAGCCACTCGATCGATGGTCTTCTCGACGCGTCCGATGCCGTCGTCATTGTCGTGCCTACTTCGTCGCATTTCTCCGTTGCAAGCGCCGCCATTGGCCGGGGAAAGCACGTCTTCATAGAAAAGCCGATCACGACGACGCTGGAGGAGGCCGACACCATCCTCGACCTCGCCCGAAAAAAAGGCGTGATGGTCCAGATCGGCCACATCGAGCGGTTCAACCGAGCGGTCCGTGCGGCGCTTCCACACGTGAAGATGCCGAGGTTCATCGACAGCGAGCGATTGGCGCCGTTCAGCCCGAGGGGCTCTGATGTCGCCGTGGTGCTCGATCTCATGATCCACGACATCGACCTGCTCCTCACGCTCGTCGGCTCCGAAGCCCGCGACATCTCGGCGGTCGGAGTCCCCGTGCTCACTCCCACGCTCGACATCGCGAACGCGCGCGTGACGTTCAATTCAGGGG